>JAQVPT010000083.1 GCA_028701945.1 Bacteroidales bacterium | reverse complement strand
TTTATATTCGGATGGCGTCATACCAGTAAACTTTTTAAAAACTGTGAAAAATGATGATTTGCTGCTAAAACCACAATCATATCCTATACCTTCAATTGAGTAGTTGGTGTCTTTATCTTTTAGTAGCTCTTTAACGGCATTTACGCGGTACTCATTTATTAAATTAAAGAAATTTTTCTCCAATTCAGTACTCAACACTTCTGTTATTTGATGTTTTGGAATATCTATTTTTTCGCTTAATAAATTCATATTTAGCTCTGGGTTCAGATAAGCTTGAGTAGTTTCGATATAGTTAATTATTTTTTTACTGATTTTGTCTTTACGTTCTTGACTTAGAGCAGAATTCTGATATTTAGATTTGGTTGATTGTGGCTCTTCTGTTGCTACAAATATCTTCTTTTGTCTAAGTCCGTAAAAGCCTAAAATGTAGATAAGTACCAAGAGTGCAGAATAGTTATAAATATATTGAGTAATGCCTGTGTGTGGTAAGCTAATTGCAAATACAGCGACTACTAAGGAAAACGCACAAAAAATATTATAAAATACAATAATGAATACTAACCACTTTAGTGATTTGTCTTTTGAAATTGTGGAGAACTCATTTTCAAGTTTTCTCCGAAGTTTAAAAACCATTATGCTACTTAGATAGTTGTATATTATCCATGATATAACTGATGCTATTGAAAATGCTAACCGAAACCATTGTGCCGAGTCAAATTCAAAGAAATTATGCAAATTGTACTTTTGTTTTAGCATATACGCACCGATTTCAAATGTTAAAAATGGTAGTAAATGTAAAAGTTGAATTTTTCTGAGTTTAAATTTTGAGTCGGTGAGCGATTTTATATAAAGAAAAAATGCAGGGTTAAAAAGTAGAAACGACGATGAGAGTAAAGGGATTTTCCATATTAATATATCTATTGCACAGGTAAGAAATTCAAAAGACAGTAAAAACAACCATGCAGATAGTATTTTATCTTGCATTTGAGCATCCTTTTTGGCTGATACTAAAATAGCTGCAAACAAACTTTGCGAAAAACCAACCCAAACAATCGTAGAAATCATAATACTATATATTTTAAAATGACAACGTAAAGTAATAAAATATATTTTAAAGTCTTTGATATAAACTTCGGTTTGTTTATCAGTTTTCTTTAGGTGTCATTTAAAACATTAACTGTAAACCATATTGGCTTTGCCGAGCTAAAGGTCAACAATCCGCGAACCGCAAACTGCAAACCGCGAACCGTGAACCGCGAACCGCAAACTGCAAACCGCGAACCGTGAACCGTGAACCGCGAACCGCGAACCGTAAACCGCGAACTACAAACCTAATATTTTAAACTCTACCTTCTTTTTGTCCAAATTCTTTTTCTAATTGAATTTTTGAATTTCCGTCAACTAAGATAATAAGGTAATCGTTTTCCTCAATTATAATATCTGCTTTTGGATTTTTGAAAAGATTGTATTGACCATCTTCTTTTCGACTTAGTCCCATTAAAACAACGTTATAGTCTTTTTTTAAACTTATAAAAGTGTTAATATATTTTTGATTTAAATATTTGTTAGTCTGATTAACTTTGAATTCGACCAAGTCATGATCGTTTTCGTTTTTTGCTGAGGACATAATATTTTCGGTAAAATAGGCAACATCGGGTTCAAAATTGTAACTTGCCACAAGTTTAGAGGCGACTTCGTGATTTGATATCGAGAATGTTACCCCAGCAGCCTGAAATGTGTCTTTTAGTTCAGCATTATTTAACGATACTATGTAATTAAGATTAGGGTACATTTGTTTGGTGTTTAGTAGTCGCACTAGAGTTTCCGAATCATCATTAAAGTTAATAAAGACACTAGATGATTGCTCTATATTTAATAGTTCGTAACTTTCGGTATTTGAATATGCAGAAAAAAGCACAAAAACGTTTTTGTCGCCAAATTTGTTGTAAATTAAATCAATATCGTTCTTGTTATCTGTTACAATTGCAACTTTTTTACTGCTATCTAAAATCCATTTTGTAACATTCATTGCAAAATTATCCCACCCGATGATTACGCAGTGATTTTTAAACTTAGTTCCCATATATCCTAATTTTTTGTTGTCCATAACTTGTCTGATTTTGTTTGTAAATTGACTTATTAATGCTCCCATTATTGCAATACTGCTGAGTACTAACACACTGCCCAATAATTTTCCTGCAACTGTTACTGGAACCATGTCGCCATATCCAACTGATGCAAGTGTAACAATTCCGTACCATAAAGAGTCGGCAAAGCTGTTTATATTGGTTTCAGGGTTTTGTTTTTCTGCTATAAAAAGGAAAAGTTGAAAAACAAAAAAACAACAGCTTATTATTGCGCCCCATATCAGCCAATTTTTAAATAAATTTCTTTTGAGGTTTTTCATTTAGCTTATTTAGTCTCAAAATTAATCTTTTTTTGCTAATTATTAGAAGTTTTTTTCAATTATTTAATTTTGCTTAAAACTTAGATTATCTTTGACGACTTAATTTATAAAAATATGGCTTTTCGAGATTTATTATTTAGGGGATGGTATTGGTACGTTAATAAGGCGGATAAAAATGCAGAAGTTCTATTTATGAACTATGGATATCACGATAAAAATGACAACATCGAATTAGATCAAGAGGATGAACCCAATCGTTACTCTGTCCAGTTGTATCATAGGTTAACTAAAGATATTATAATTGCCGATAAAGATATCTTGGAAATTGGTTGCGGACGTGGCGGGGGTTTGGCGTATATAAATAAAATGTTTAAACCAAAATCAGCAATAGGTATTGATTTAGATCAGAGAGCTGCGAAATTCGCAAATTTGTATTATGAATCACCGAGATTAAGGTTTGAGCAGGGAAATGCACAAGAATTAAATTTCGAAGATGATAGTTTTGATATTGTTTTTAATGTTGAGTCATCTCATCGATATCCTCAAATGGAAAAGTTTCTTTCTGAAGTATATAGAGTTTTACGTACCGGTGGATATTTTATGATTACCGACTTTCGATATCCCGATGAAATGGATGAGTATCATAAAATACTTGAGAAATTTAATTTTAAACAAATAGACAAGCAAATTATTAACGAAAATGTTGTAGAGTCTCTAATTTGTGATTCTCCAAGACGTGAGGCTCTTGTTAAAAAACTTACTCCCAAAATTTTGCACAAAACAGCATTGAATTTTGCTGGAACTGTCGATTCGCCAACTTTTAATCAGATAAAAAATGGAGAATACACATATTTTGTGTATGGATATCAGAAAAGCTAACTTGTATTTGAGATGATCTCTCAATATCTTTTGTGATTGCGTAACGCATTCTTTTTGTTTTTATTTCAAAAAACTAACATAAGTCTGTTTCTAAACTCAATGTTTTCATAATAAGCGTAACGCTGTTATCGGAGTCTTCTTAAATCCGTTTTTCTAAATTTTATAGATTTTATAATTATCTGAATACAAGTGTGTTATAGGTTTGTGGCAGCATCTTCGGTTTTTCCATAACATAATACCACCTAATTTATGGTTGTTACAAACTAATTTTTATAGTTGGTCGCATTGAGGATGTCAGGATTTATTTTAATTCAAGTATTTGATAAGAAAACTTCGAGAACAAGGCTTGCGAATTATGAAAATCAAGGAATTTACTTTTGTAAATGACTGTTTTCATAATAAGCGTAACGCTGTTATCGGAGTCTTCTTGCAAATACTAACTAAAAAACGGATTGTATTTCTTCTCATCTCCTATAGTTGTGTCTGGTCCATGACCTGGTAATACAACTGTTTTGTCGGGTAAGGTAAAAAGTCTTTTCATGATACTGTTCATTAGATGGTCATAATTTCCCATAGGCAAATCGGTACGTCCGATACTTTCGCGAAATAGAGCATCGCCAGTGATAATGAAATTATCTTCTGCATTGTACAGCGCTATACTGCCAGGAGTATGCCCTGGAATACATATTACTTCTAATTCAGTGTCTCCAAATCTGATTATTTCGTTATCGTTGACATATTTGTCGGCTTTTGGGGGCTGTTCTAAAGCATATCCAAATTGTTTTGCGAGTTGCAAAGCGTTATCAATAAAGAAATCATCTGCTTTGTGCATCAAAATTGGAATCCGAAAATGGGATTCAAGATAGTAGTTGCCACATACATGATCAATATGTCCATGCGTACTTATGATATATTTTGGTATCAAATGATTTTCATTGAGAAAATTATCAATTTGCTTTAGCTCTGAGTGCGAATTTGCAGCTCCGTCAATTATAACAGCCTCATAAGAAGCATCATATAATATATAACAATTTGTTCTAAAATCGTTAAAAACAAAGGTTTTTATTTTTGTCATTTTATTTAATTATCTTTTTTATGTTTCCATCTTCTGTGCGACCATAACCAATACTCTGGTTGGTCTTTTATATCTTGCTCTAAACGTTTAAAATATACGTTTGTAATCTCATTTGGTTCGCATTTTTCGGGATTTTTTATTAATTCTTCAAATTCAAGGCTGTAATATCCTCGTTTTAATTTCGATATTTTTAAATATACCACCGGCATTCCTGTCTTTTTTGCATAAACCTCTGGTCCATGTAAACAAGCTGTTTCGACTCCTAAAAAGTTTACCCATATTGCTCTTTCAAGATTTGATGGACTTTGGTCAGCAGCCATAATTACTGCAACAGGCGAGGATGGCGGAGGATTAAAAATGCTCTTAGTCTCTTGTACTTCTACCATTTTCATCCCAAAACGTTTTCGCCTCTTTAATCCGTAGCGTTCACTGTATTTATTGGTTAAAGGTAGGTATAATGCTATGGTTTGATGTTTTATGGAATTGTTTGTACCCAAAATACCATATTCCCAATTTCCGTAATGACTGGTGAGACATAAAATTGATTTGTTTTCAGTAAAATACTTATTCGCAAGTTCTTGATATTTAATTATATAATGTTTTTTTAATGTTTTTTCGCGAATGCTCATCCCTTTTACTGACTCTAAGGTGATGTCTGATAGATGCTTGTAGAATTTTCTGCCGATATTCTTAATCTCATTGTCTGTTTTATCGGGGAAGCACATTTTTAAATTTGCGATAACAACATTTTTGCGATAACCAAAAACGTGGTAAAGTAAAAAATATAGACAGTCAGAATAAATATATAGAATCCAAAAAGGAACAATGGAAAACATTGCTACTAATATTCTGAAACCTATGAATTCTAATAATTTCATTACCTGTAAAATTTTATACGTGCAAAAGTAAGAGAATTTTTCTGATATTCAATATTTAGTGGCTGTTTGCCCTAGATGTTGGAGAACTATTTTTCACTATTTAACAGCTTGTTGTTAAAAGAACAAAAATCGTTCTGAAATTGGGATTATTAAAAAGTCTAATTTTGAGAAAAATTTTATGTTGATGAAAAAAATTGTAATAGTTCTTATTATTATATTTTTGTTTGCTGCATGCACCAAAAGATCATATATAAGTAATGAGGTTATTTATTCGGTTGGAGATAAACCTGTAACTGTTATAAATCATGTTGCAGCCCCGTTAGTTGAAGATGTAGTTTTTAGAACTGAGCAAGAATTAATAAATTCGGTAATTGCTTATGCGCATTCTTTGGAAGGAACTCCTTACAAATGGGGCGGAACAACGCCTGTTGGATTTGATTGCAGTGGATTTGTTCAACATGTTTATAAGAAATTTGGAGTTAATGTTCCAAGAATGCCTGTCGATATGGCTGCAATGAGTACTAAAATTGATAGAACTAAAATACGAAAGGGAGACATTGTTTACTTTAGAGGCAGTAATGTTAACTCTTCAGAAATAGGACACGTGGCTCTTGTTATTAGCGATTTTGATGGTGATTTTAAAATGATTCATGCTACAACAAGTAAAGGAGTTATAGTAAATTCATTTAGCGAATATGATTATTGGAAATTGAGATATTTGTTTGCAACAAGGTTTGATAAAGAAGACTTAATAAAAAAATAAATATTTGTAATAAGTAGTGCCAGCAAGAACCGAGTTTACGAGCTCAGCGCAGCTAAAATTACTACTTTTTGTGTCTTTGATAAGGAAGGGTCAAAGACAAGGTTTTATTCGCCATAATATTATTATTTTAATTGTGTTCATGAGATCCTTTCAGTCGGTTCGAAGTTTCTGAAACTAAGGAGTTTACTTTTCGTAAATGACTGTTTCAGAGATGAGAGTAACGCAGTATTTGGCGTTTTCTTGCAAAGACTAAGTACATGACAAAAATTTAACAATATCTATTTCTGTTTGATAATTTACAATCTGCTTCTCTCGTTGCTGCAACAATCTGGTTTTAGACCACAATTTGGTTTTCGAGTTACTCGAAAACCAATACTTGTGAGCAAATTTTACCCACTAATATATTTGTAAATATTTTTATCTTTGCAGCTTGAAACAATAAGACTAATAATTTGAAAATTATATTGCAAATATTATCATTTTTGATTTTAATTCTTTTTGCAAAATCAGGATTATCGCAGCAAGATACTGTTTCTGTATCTCAAATTCATAATGAGATTTCTGATACGGTAAGTTTAAAAATTGATGTGGATACGATTTCTTTGCGAGAATATGATGATTCGATAGTATTTGAAAACCAAATAGATTCTTTACGCGATATTAAATATGCTGAATTAGACTCAATTGCTGAGATTCGTACTCGCTTAATCGACTCTATTATTGACTATGGAAAAACATTTGTGGGATTAAGATATAAATATGGTGGAATTACTCCTGCTGGATTCGATTGTAGCGGTTTTATCTTTCATATTCACAGGCATTTTGACTTACCTATTCCTCGTGTACCTAGTGCAACTTGCTTAATGGGGGAAGTAATTCCGATTGATAGTTTGCAACCCGGAGACTTAGTCTATATTAAAACACGTGCTGCTTACGATAATACTATCGGGCATGTGATGATGGTTATTGAGAAAACTGAAGATTCGTTTTATGTAATTCACTCGGCTAGTCATGCAGGATTAATTATTGAACGATTTCACGACGCTCCATACTATGTATCACGATATTTGTTTTCCAACCGTTTGCCCAATGAGTTTTATACTCGTGAGTGGAACGATAGTTTGATGGCAAAGTTTCGATACCGCAATGCTGATATTTACTCAGAATATGTTGAACCTGGTATTCCTGCAGAGCAGCCCGAAGGTACTGTGGAAATTAAATATACCGTTAAGTCGGGCGATGCGATTAGTCTTATTGCTTCGTGGTATGGTGTGAAATCTATGGAAATAATGGCTTGGAACGGACTGAGTTCATACAATTTGAATGTAGGTCAGAATTTGAAAGTTTATGTCAAAGAGCCACTTTATACTACTTATAGCAATGTAAATAATCTTACACTTGACGAAAAACAAAGACTTGCAGGCGTAGATAATTCCCCAACAGTAACCAAAGAAGAAATACTCGATTCAGACTGGGAGTATTATACCGTTAAGTCTGGCGATAGCCCTTATGCCATTTCATTGAAATATCCGGGAATTAGTTCTGATGATATTATGAAAAACAATGGAATAACAAATCCCTCGTCATTGAGAATAGGGCAGAAGCTGAAAATTAAGAGGAAAAAGGATTATTGAAAACATTTTATGATTTCCAGTTTACCGATTGATGTGTTTTTATTAAATTTGTATTAGGTATAAGGGTGCTACAGCAGACTAAAAATAAACCATTACAATTTTTGCAACTATAAATATGCCCGAGATTAAAATTAACAAAAGTCCAAATATTGCAAATCTTAAAAACGAATATGATTCGTATTTTTTATTGCTGATATTTGTTTTTATTTTACTCATAAATTTTAAATTCTAAAGCTAACTTATCTATCGTTTATTTTATAATAAAACGTTTGTTTGCTGTTGTTGGTTGCTTTTTCATAAAAAAATTTTTTTTTTTCGGGAAATCATATTTATATTTACTATATTTGTTGTATTATTTTGGATAAAATGAATTTGTCTTCAATATTAAATAGTATTATTTTCTCGATAATCCCTTTCTGTGTCATTTCTCAGGAAGTAGATTTGTATTTAATACCCGAAAATGTAGAAACACTAATAGGTAATAACGAAGATGTTTATTCGGACCCAAGCTTGTATGGCGATGTGGTTGATTTTCCTGGAATAACCGAAACCGATCGCCGATTTGGAAAGAATGACGATGAGCAGAATATCGCAAATTCTGAAAATATATTATCTTCTTTTGATATCGATATGGAACTCGGCTGGAGCAAAACTGCTAAATACCTCAATATACCAATTTCATATTATTATAAAGATTTTGAGTTGTCATTAAAAATGCCTTTTTATTTACAACGTCAGGTGTATTATTCGCATGGGTATGTTTCTGCTTATGGGCTTGGAGATCTTGTTTTAAGCGGTTCGTGGAAATATGCTAACCAAACAATTTATAATAATATTTCGGGTGCATTGAATTTTCCGACTGGCAATCAAAATAAAAATGTTAATTCTTACCTTTGTCCTTTAGGAACAGGAAGCTATGATTTTATTTTAACTGATAGATTTCAATTTAGTCAGCCCAAATATTCAATAAATGCAATATTAACTTATCGATATTCTGGCGAATCTAATAGAACTGTGGTTATCAATTATCCCGATTTTGCTGGAACTCAAATGATAAAATATGAGCTTGACAACGGACACACATTTGTTCTAAATTCTTCGGCTAATTATAATATTACCAATTTTGTGTCGGTATTTGGCGGTTTTAGTCTAATGAAAAATATGAGCGGAAAGCTGTCAAACATTCAAACTTACTCATGGAAAACTGATGTCGATTATCAAGAATCAATTGGTAATTATCGCGAGTTTTTAATTGTGGATGCCAAAGCGGCACTGTCGGCAACAGTATTCGCAACCGATATTGTTTTTGTGTTTTCTTATCCAATTTATACCGATTTTAAACAGCATGGTGTTATTGATACTAGAGATTTTAGTTATTATATTAAATTAAGTAGAAATATTTTTTGATGAAAAACACTTTGATGAAAATATTATTATTAGTATTTGTATTAACAACTTGCTTTTTGTTTTCTTGTGAGGATGATGAGGCATTGCAAATACGACCAGTAGCTTCTTTAAAATTGGATATTAAATTAGGACAAACTAAATTTGACTTCCCAGATTCTTTTAAAGCTTTTTTAGAAGTAGTAATGATAGATAATCACGGTATTAGTAGTGATTTGAGAGGCGATAGTGTCGTTTTTGTTAGACAATTAAGTGGAAATCATCGGTTGCAAGATAATGTTGAAATTCCTCTTGATAAAAAAATTATAGTTAGTATTCGTGCAAGTTTCGGAGAATATAATTTGTTAGGACGCTCTGACACAATTAAAATAAGTGCCGGTGATAATGAGGCGCGAAATATTAAAATTTATCTTACTACTGGTAATATTATCATCGAAAAACCTACCTTGCTTTCAATTGGTTCAAAAGCCGCTGTTGTGCTTGCAAATATTGTTGATGTCGGGACTAGTAATCTTACAGAGTATGGTTTTGTATGGAATACAAGTGAAGTAACAAGTATTGATGATTATTTAGGTACGTATGCTGAAAACTCTAATCATATTGGTAATTATCAGACAATTATCGAAGATCTTACGCCTGGTACAACATATTATATCTCTGCTTATGCGAAAAATGCTAGTGATATCGTTTATAGCGACCAATTAAGTTTTTCTACTAATTCAAGTACTGATAATATAGTTTTATTTACTAATAATGCTACTGGTGTAGGCCCTTATGGTGCGACAGTTGCAGCTAGTTTTGTTGATGATGGAAGTAGAACGATAACTGGAAAAGGACTTGTATGGGCAACGTATAGCAATCCAGATCTTGGCAATAATCAGGGAGTATCTTTTGAAGGAGCTGGAGCAAATAGTTTTAGCTCAATTTTAAGTAGTTTGTTAGATGGTGCAAGTTATTTTGTGAGATCTTATGCTGAAACCTTAGAAGGCGATGTCTATTATGGTAACGAAATCAGTTTTACAACTATTTTACTCACATCCCCCGAAGAAGTTGAGGGCGTACTTGGTGAAGTTTTATTGCATACAGCAAAAATAAATGTGTCTATTAGAGGTGATGGGGGGCTTGCTATAACTTCAAAAGGTGTGGTATATGGTTTGACAGCAAATCCAAGTATTGAGGACAACGATGGGATGACAGATGACGGTATCGGTGTAGCTGATGTTGTTAGCAATTTAACAGGATTAACAGATGGGGTAACTTATTATGCCCGTTCCTATGCAATTAACGAAAAAGGCGTAAGCTATAGCGACGAACTTAGTTTTACAACTTTACAGCTTGGGGGTATTGGGCCTGGTGGCGGAATTATCTTTGTCGATGGTGGTGATAGTGGAGGAATGGAAGTTGGGGCAGTATATACTGAGGCAATTATGCAATGGGGTTGTGCTACTACGCCGACTGGAACTGTTTCGGCAACATTTGGTTCTGGTTTGACAAATACAATAGCAATTGTTAATTTCCATAATAGTTTAGCTGATTACGAAGGTGATCCAACTCAGTGCAGTCAGGTAAATGATGGCTCTGTGGCTGCAAAATATTGTTACGAATTTTCTCAAAATGGATATAATGATTGGTTCTTACCTTCACGAGACGAATTATATTTATTTATTTCTAACCTACAGGCAATTGGGATAAATGATTTTTCACCCGATTATCAGTATGCTTCATCTACTGAGGTTGATGCGTTTAACGTAAAAGCTTTTCAAGTGGGAGTTGGTGATATGGAAACGCTTAAAGATAATTATTTTGTGGTAAGACCAGTGAGGAAGTTTTAATATAATCTTATCTCTGTTTTCTCAAAATAGTTTTCGATGAAACACTTGTTTTTTTATGATATGATGTAAAAAAAACATTTTTTTTCTAATCATATTTATATATTTGTTATATTTGTTACATTATTTGCCCAAATTGCCCAAAAATGAGAAGAAATATAATATTTATTAGTATAATTTTTTGTATAATTCCTTTCTGGTCTATTTCTCAGGAGGTCGATTTATACTTAATTCCTGAAAACGTAGAAACACTTATAGGCAATAATGAAAATATTTATTCAGATCCAACCTTGTATGACGATGTGGTTGATTTTCCTGGGATAACCGAAACAGATCGTCGGTTCGGAAAGAATGACGATGAGCAAAATATTGCAAATTCTGAAAATATATTATCTTCTTTTGATATCGATATGGAACTTGGCTGGAGTAAAACAGCTAAATATTTAAATATCCCCATTTCATATTATTATAAAGATTTTGAGTTGTCATTAAAAATGCCTTTTTATTTACAACGTCAGGTGTATTATTCGCATGGATATGTTTC
>JAQVPT010000082.1 GCA_028701945.1 Bacteroidales bacterium | reverse complement strand
GTAACTAATGATTATTGTAGTAGTGCAAGGATTCCTGTAACTGCAACAATAAATGATATTCCAACTATTAATCTTGGTACTGATGTTGCTCAATGTGGCGGAACAGTTACATTAGATGCTGGTGCTGGAATGAATTCTTACGAATGGAATGGCGTTTCTGGCTCACAAACTTTTAATGCAACTACTACAAATACATACACAATTGTTGTCGAAGCCACAAATGGATGTACTGCCACGGATGCTATTAATGTAACAATAAATGATATTCCAACTGTTAATCTTGGTACTAATGCTGAACAATGTGGCGGAACAGTTACATTAGATGCTGGTGCTGGATTTTCATCTTATACTTGGAATGGTGGTGCTGGATCACAAACATATAACGCTTCTACTTCAGATACATACACAGTTGTTGTCGTAGATGCTAATGGTTGTACAGCTACTGATAACGTTAATGTTATAATAAATGAAATTCCTGCTGCCGTAACAGTTTCTGGTAGCGGAAGTCAGTGTGGTGGTTCTTTAACTTTAACTGCCGCTAATGGTGGCGAAGGAACTATTTACTGGCAAAACCTAACATCAGACGGAACAAGTACTACAACTGCGAGCACATCACAAACTGTATCAGCCTCTGACACTTATTATTTTAGAGCACAATCTGCAGAAGGTTGTTGGGGTAACGAAGGCTCAGCAACAGTTGAGATATTCCCAAGTTTTACTGCAAGTGCAACAAGTACAGACGAAACAGGTACTGGTAATTCTGATGGAAGTGTTACTGTAAATATAATTGGTGGAACTGCTCCTTTTGAAGGAAGTTGGTCAAATGGAAGCATAACTAATACCTCTAACACAAATATGACAATTAGTGCTTTATCTGGTGGATTTTATACTGTAACAGTAACAGACTATAACGGCTGTACTGCTGTAGCTAGTGCTACCGTTAATACTTCAGATGCTCCTCCTGTAGCTAATTTTGAAGCTGATGTAACTACTGGTTGCGACAACTTAACAGTAAACTTTACCGACTTAACTAATAACAATCCTACCAGTTGGTCGTGGACATTTGGTGATGGGCAAAGTTCTACAGATCAAAATCCTGAACACACTTATACTTCTCCAGGAATATATACTGTTACTCTCGAAGCAACAAATATCATAGATACAGACACAGAAACTAAAATTGGATATATTATTGTTGGCGAAACTCCGTTGATTACTGTAGATATGACTCAAGAAACTGTTTTAGGAAATGATGGAACAGCCTCAGTTACTGATGTGTCTAACGGATTAGCTCCTTACGAATATATTTGGTCAAATAGTGAAACAACATCAGCAATTACAGGTTTAACTGCAAACGAATATTGTGTTACTGTTACTGAAACTAACGGTTGTTCTGTTAGCGAATGTATAAATGTAACTCAAGAAGCATTACCAGAACCTATTGCTGATTTTGAAGCTAATATTACACAAGCTTGTGGTTCTGTTCTTGTTAGTTTTACTGATTTAAGTACATACCCACAAACTTGGGCTTGGGAGTTTGGAGACGGAAGTACATCAAATATTCAAAATCCTACTCATACTTATACTGTGGCTGGCACATACACTGTTAGCTTAACAGTTACAAACACTGGTGGAAGTGACACAAAAACAATTACCGATTATATATCTATTGGCGTTACACCAATGCTTGTAATGAGTATGACATCTGAAACAAGTGCTGGCAATGATGGTACTGCTACTGTTGTGGCGTATAATGGTGCTACTCCATATTTATATGATTGGTCAAATGGGGCAATTACATCTACAATTACTGATTTAGGAGCAGGAAATTATTGCGTAACTGTAACCGAAACTAACGGGTGTACTGCAAGTTCTTGTGTCGAAGTTACTTACAATGCTGGAATTATCGTACCTGTTGCAGAATTTGAAGCTGATGATACAGATGGCTGCGGAACTCTAACAGTTAATTTTACTGACTTATCTACCAATAATCCTACAACGTGGAATTGGAATTTTGGTGATGGAACAACATCCAATGAGCAAAACCCAACTCATACTTATGCAGATGCAGGATATTATACCATTACACTTAATGTTTCGAACTCTGAAGGTAATGATTATGAAACAAAAATTGACTACATCGTAGTACATTCAAATCCAAGCGTTACGGTTGATGTAACTCCAGCAAGTGGAGAAAGTGTTGCAGATGGAGGAGCAAGTGTCGTAATCACAGGTGGAACAGAACCATTTACAATAACATGGTCGAACGATGAAACAGGAACAGAAGTTGTAGATTTAATTCCAGGTAATTATTCAGTAGTTGTACTTGATGATAACGGATGTTTTACAACTACTCCATTTGCTGTAAACTGGGTCAGTACAATTAAAGATAACTCATTAGTTTACAGCATATATCCAAATCCAGCACGTGATGAGGTTTTTGTCAAATTCGATGGTCAAATTGCAAAATCAATTCAAGTTTTTGACCTACTTGGTAAAGTAGTCTTCAATACTCAACCTACTTCTGATTTCAGTACAATAGACATAAGCAAATTACAAAACGGAGTGTATTTTGTTAAAGTTATGTTTAATGATAAAGAATTTACTCACAAACTTATCGTGAACTAAATTCACACACAATAATATTATAAAAAATGCAGCCATTATATGGCTGCATTTTTTTTATATCAATAAAGGAGACAAAGTATAGCACAAAACACTTCTACTTGCGAAATCAAAATAGATCGAAGATAATACGTAAATAAATTTTCTTACAAAGATAAAAATACACGACTAATCAAAATCGTAAATGTTTACAAATAACCTCTCACGACATTACAATAACTGTCCCTATAACGAATAAAAAAATCGTTCGTTCATTAGCGAGTTGGCAAACAAACGAACGACTATATTTTAATATTTTTATAAAACTCTACCCGGATAAACTTCTAAAGCATGTTTTAATGTTTCAATTGCGTTTCGAAGATCTTCGATTTTTAAAACATACGCTATTCGGACTTCGTTTTTGCCTAATCCAGGAGTATTGTAAAATCCTGTTGCAGGAGCCATCATAACTGTTTGTTTCTTATATTCAAAATCTTCTAATATCCATTGAGCAAACTTATCAGAATCATCAATAGGCAATTTAACTACTGTATAAAAAGCACCTTTTGGGTTTGGGCAGTAAACACCTTCGATTTTGTTTAGCTCAGCAACCATAAAGTCACGTCTTGCTATATATTCGGTATAAACCTCATCAAAATACTCCTGAGGAGTTTCAATAGCAGCTTCAGCAGCAATTTGACCAAATGAAGGCGGACAAAGTCTTGCTTGTGCAAATTTCATTGCAGTGCTCATAACCTCTTTATTTCTAGAGATTATACAACCTACTCTTACGCCGCACATACTATATCTCTTCGACACAGAATCAAGCATAATAATATTTTGCTCAAGTCCTGGCATATTCATCACTGAAAAATGTTCGTTACCATCATAGCAAAACTCTCTATATACCTCATCTGAATATAAATAAAGGTCATGTTTTTTTACAATTTCTGCAAGCCTAATTAACTCATCTTTCGAATATAAATATCCTGTAGGATTATTAGGATTACAAATAACAATACCTTTAGTTTTAGGAGTGATAAGTTTCTCAAATTCCTCAATTGAAGGTAATGCAAAATCGTTTTCAATAAATGATGTTATTGGTTTAATAACAACGTCTGTTTGAATAGCAAAACCATTGTAATTAGCATAAAACGGCTCAGGCACAATTACTTCATCTCCACTATTTAAAGTTGACATAAACGCTATTGTTATCGCTTCTGATCCGCCTGTAGTAACAATTATCTCATCAGAGTTAATATCAATATCATACTTTTTATAAGACGCAGCAAGTTTCTTACGATAGGAGATATTACCTGCTGAATGACTGTAAGCGATTACAGTTTCTTTCAAATTTCTGATAGCCTCTAAAGCGACTTCAGGAGTTTTGATATCTGGTTGCCCGATATTAAGATGATAAACTTTAATACCGCGGTCTTTAGCTGCATCAGAATATGGAACTAATTTTCTGATTGGTGATGATGGCATTGCCATACCTTTGTTTGAAATTTTTGGCATTTCGATTAAATTTTAATTATTCTGTTATAGTTTATTTTATTTTATTTTATTTTTCTCCAAACTCTTATCCTCTATTTTGAGCATATGTCTTTGAGGAGCAGCAGATTTCCTTACAAAATCGGCTTTAGTTGCTGATTTCTTCTCAACTTTATTTATGTCAGAAGATGATTTTTCAACATCTTTATTCCCACTTTGATTTGTATTGATATCGTTGCTATCAGCAGGCATCACCTCTCCCTTAACTTCTAATTGTATTGGTTGGTCGTTACCATCTACATAAACATAAACATTTTTATGAAACTTCCCAACTCGTCTTGTGTCATAACTTACCGAAACTGTACCTTTTCCACGTTTCTTTATTTCTTCTCTTGGCCACTCGGTGCCAGTACATCCACACGATGCTTGAACATTAGTCAATTTTATAGGCTTTTTCGTCAAATTTTTAAATTGGAATACACCTTTGGCTTCCTCACCATGTTTAATTACCCCGAAATCACATACAGTTTGTTTAAAGATTATCGATGACTGCCTAGATGTAGTCTCTGGTTCTTTCTTTACATTATTTTGTGCAAACATAAAACTTGCAGAAAACATTAATGCGAATAATAAAATTATGTTCTTCATAAAAAATATTTTAGGTAAAATTAGAAAAAATATAGATTTACCGAACAATATTTAGACCTAATATTAAGATTTATGTTTTATATTATCTATTTTAGCTGTTTTTACAAACATTATGGCAAATAAGGCAATTATAATTGGAGCAGGACCCGCTGGTTTAACCGCAGCTTTGGAACTATTGAAGAAAACAGATATTAAACCTGTTATTCTCGAAAAGACGAGCGATATTGGTGGAATTTCCAAAACTGTTAACTATAAAGGAAACCGTATTGATATCGGTGGACACAGATTCTTTTCAAAATCTGATGTAATAATGAATTATTGGCAAGATCTGTTTGATATTGCTCCGTCTCCCAAAGATATTGAGAAAAACAAAAAATGGAATCTAACCGATGATAATGTATTTTTAGAACGTGAAAGATTATCGAGAATTTATTTCTTACGTAAGTTTTTTGACTATCCGGTAACACTTAATGGAAATACAATTAAAAATCTTGGAGTTTTTAGGATATTCAAAATTGGCATTAGTTACGTATGGGCAAAAATATTTCCAATCCGTAATGAGAAAAACTTAGAGGATTTTTTTGTAAACCGCTTTGGACGTGTCTTATACAAAACTTTCTTTAAAGATTATACCGAAAAAGTTTGGGGACAGTCATGCACTGAATTATCTGCAGAATGGGGAGCACAACGAATAAAAGGACTATCAGTTACAAAAGTGATTTCGCATTATATCAAATCATTGTTCAAAACAAAAAAGCAAGATATTGCACAAAAAGATAAGGAAACAAGCCTAATCGAAAGATTTTTGTATCCAAAATATGGACCAGGACAATTATGGGAACATGTAGCAGATTTAATTAAAGAAAAAGGTGGCGAAATTATTATGGACAGTGAATTTATCGGCGTTCAAAATATTGACAGCAAATCATTTACAGTAAAATATCGTCAAAACGATAGTATTATTGAAATGGATACAAATTATGTATTTAGCACAACATCTGTAAAAAATTTAATCAATGCAATGCAAAATGTACCCGATAATATTAATAAAATTGCAAACGGTCTATTACACAGGAACTTTATCACGGTAGGATTACTATTAGATAAATTAGCAATAAAAAACAAAACTCAAATAGACACAATTAACGAACTCATTCCAGACAATTGGATTTACATGCAAGAAAAAGATGTAAAAATGGGTAGAATACAAATATTCAATAATTGGAGTCCTTTTATGGTCGATGATGAAAGCAAAGTTTGGATAGGATTAGAATATTTTTGTGACCCCGATGATGATATGTGGAAAATGGAAAACCAAAGTTTCATAAACATGGCGATTAAAGAGCTAGAAAGAGTTGGCATTATCATAAAAGACGATTTAATCGACTCGACTATAATAAAAATGGAAGACACATATCCAGTTTATTTTGGAGCTTACGATAATTTTGATGAAGTACGAAACTATCTCGATAAAATTAACAATTTATATCTCATTGGACGCAGCGGAATGCACCGATACAACAACTCCGACCACTCAATGCTAACAGCTATTACAGCAGTGCAAAACATTGTTGACGGAAGAATAGATAAAAGAAATATTTGGGATGTTAATACGGAGCAGGATTATCATGAGGAAAAAGGTGAAGAGTAATGGGTGGTCAGTAATTGGTAATCGGGAATCGGTAATCGGTAAAAAGCAAACATTAACTGTGCACTTTTTTCTATTTTTACTTCAAAAAAATCTCTATTAATAATCATAAAACTTTGCACTAATAACACCGATTACTGAATACCGAATACCGAATACAAAAATTACCGAATACCAGTTTACTCCTTTCAGTTATTTCGGCTCCTCAACACATCGCGTGAGCTCGTAAACTTGGTTCTTGCAGACACTATTTAGTATCTTCCAATTTCAGCCCAAGTTCGTTTAATTGGTTTTGAGATATTTTAGATGGACTTTCGATCATAACATCTCTACCTGCATTATTTTTTGGGAATGCTATATAATCTCGAATTGAATCAGAGCCACCAAATAAAGAAACCAAACGGTCAAATCCAAATGCAATTCCCCCGTGTGGAGGTGCTCCAAACTTAAAAGCGTTCATTAAAAATCCAAACTGTGCTTCGGCGTCTTCTTTTGAAAAACCAAGATTTTTAAACATAAGTTCCTGCAACTCTTTATCGAAAATTCTGATTGAGCCACCACCAATTTCTATTCCGTTAATTACAAGGTCGTAAGCTTTTGCACGGATTTTACTAGGGTCAGTGTTAAATAGTTCTATGTCTTCATCAAATGGTGCAGTAAATGGGTGATGCTTAGCGTGGTATCTTTGATTTTCTTTATCGTATTCTAGAAGCGGAAATTCAATAACCCAAAGAGGAGCAAATGTGTCTTTTGACCGTAATCCTAATTGGTTTGCTAATTTTAAACGCAATTCGCTTAACCCGTGCAATGTTATTTCTTTTTCTCCAGCAAGTATTAAGATAATATCACCTTTTTGAGCTTGCATTTTTTTAGCTATTATTGCCCAATCTGCTTCGCTATAAAATTTATCAACCGATGATTTAAACGTGCCGTCAGTATTATATTTACAGTAAACAAGACCTGTTGCTCCTATTTGTGGTGTCCTTACAAATTCGGTAAGTTCGTCAATTTGTTTACGGGAGTATTCGCTACCGTTTGGTAAAACAATACCACCAATATATTCAGCAGAGTTGAAAACGGCAAAATCTTTACCTTTAAGGTTTTCGCCAAGATCAGAAATTGTCATACCAAAACGAATGTCGGGCTTATCGTTTCCATATTTTTCCATTGCTTCGTGATACGACATTTGTGGAAAATCATAATCAATTTCAATATTTAAGATTTTATTGAACAAATCCTTAATTAAGCTCTCGAACAAATCCAAAATATCTTTCTGCTCCACAAAAGACATTTCGCAGTCTATTTGAGTAAACTCAGGCTGTCTATCAGCACGTAAGTCTTCGTCTCGGAAACATTTGACAATTTGAAAATACCTATCCATCCCAGCAATCATTAGCAATTGCTTGAAAGTCTGCGGAGATTGTGGTAATGCGTAAAACTCTCCTGGGTTCATGCGTGAAGGCACTACAAAATCTCTTGCTCCTTCGGGAGTTGATTTAATTAAACAAGGTGTTTCTACCTCGATAAAATCTTTTCCATCAAGAAATTTCCTTATTTCCTGTGCAACTTTGTGTCGCAGCATCAAAGCATTTTTAACAGGATTACGGCGTATATCCAAATATCTGTACTTCATACGCAATTCATCGCCCCCATCAGTATTGTCGATAATGGTAAAAGGTGGAGTTTCTGATTTGCTTAAAATTGTAATATTTTCAATTTTTATTTCGATATCACCCGTAGGTATTTTATCGTTTTTACTGTATCTTTCAATAACTTCACCTGTAACTTTAATAACATATTCGCGTCCAATTTTGTCGATAGTTTCAACAATTTCGGCGGAAGTGTTTACTTGTTCAATAGCAAGTTGAGTGATTCCGTATCTGTCGCGAAGGTCAATCCAAATCATTCCACCTTTGTCGCGTTTAAGCTGCGTCCAACCACATAATGTAACTTTTTCACCAATATTTTCTTTGCGTAATTCTCCGCAGTTATGTGTTCTGTACATAGTTTTATTTTTAATTTGTTGCAAATGTAAAGAAAATTCGTGAATTTTACTTGCTCGCAACAAGCCTTTTACGATTAAACAATCTATATTTCAGCTGGGATACTACAACTCCGATTATTACGATGAAAATGCCAAGAATTTTGCGTGATCCTATCTCCTCACCAAGGAATAAATAAGAAACAATAATAGTAAATATCGGAATAACATTTGTAAAAACATTTACTTTAGTTATTGACATAAACTTTAGCCCATACATAAAGAATAAAAACGCAATTGTAGAAGCAAAAAAACCAAGACTTACTATAGCCCAAAAGGCTTCCTCAACAAAACCTGTAACAAAGAGGTCTTTTCGCGAAAATATTAATAAAAGTGGAGCAAAATATAGCATCCCTAAGATGTTTTGCCAAAAAATAATATTGAGTATTGAGTATTGGTCGGGTATTTTCTTAATCATTACGCTATATCCGTTTGCAGCAATAACAGCTAAAAATAGTAACCCAAGTCCAATCATTGAAATCTGCAAACTCATGTCCTTACCAAAAACTAAAACCACTATCCCTGAAATAGAAATAGTAATTCCCAATACATTGAGAATAGTTATTTTTTCTTTTAGGAAATAAAAAGCTACAAAAGGTGTAAACAAAGGAATAACCGAAATAATTACCGAAGCCATTGAGGGTTCCACATAAGATAATCCTGTTGTTTCGCCAATAAAATACAAAAATGGCTCGAACAATGCCAATAGAAGGAACAAAGGCAAATGTTTTTTTGTAGGGAAGCGGAATTTTTTGGTAACTATAAGTACAGGTATCATTACAATTGTAGAAACTAAGAGTCTAAAAAACACAACAGTAATTGAGTTATAATAAGTTAGTCCGATTTTACTCCAGACAAAAGAAGTCCCCCACAAAATCATGGAAATTGTGAGGAGACAATATACTAAAATAAGTTTTTTATTTTTATTCATTTCGAAGACGAGAAAGCAAAGATTACACCAGTTTTTTTAATAAGTTTTTCATATCAACTTTTTCTCTCACAATTTGAGCAATATCTTGCATTGCAACTCTTTCTTGCTCCATAGAATCGCGATGACGCAGCGTAACTGTGCGGTCTTCGAGAGTTTGATGGTCAACAGTTATACAAAAAGGAGTGCCAATGGCATCTTGTCGGCGATAACGTTTACCGATGGAGTCTTTTTCTTCGTATTGACAATTCATATCAAATTTTAACTCGTCTAATATTTCACGCGCCAGTTCGGGCAATCCATCTTTTTTAACAAGAGGCAAAACAGCTACTTTAACAGGTGCGAGAGGTGCTGGAAGATTTAACACTACACGAGTTTCGTCCCCAACTTTTTCTTCATTGTAGCAAGCCGATAAAACAGATAAAAAAGTCCGGTCTAATCCTACTGATGTTTCGACAACATAAGGAACAAAACTTTCATTTAACTCATTATCAAAATATCGTAGTTTCTTTCCTGAGAACTCTTCATGCTGCGACAAGTCAAAGTCTGTTCTGGAATGGACGCCTTCAAGCTCTTTAAAACCAAATGGAAAATCGAATTCTATATCAAAAGCTGCATTTGCATAGTGAGCGAGTTTATTGTGTGCGTGCCAGCGATACTTTTGTGGATCAATTCCCATTGCAAGATGCCATTTCATTCGGCGTTCTTTCCAAACTTCAAACCATTCTATTTCTTGTCCAGGTTTAACGAAATATTGCATTTCCATTTGTTCGAACTCACGCATACGGAAAATAAACTGACGAGCCACAATTTCATTTCTAAAAGCCTTGCCTATTTGAGCAATACCAAAAGGAAGTTGTTTTCTGCTAGTTTTTTGTACATTAAGATAATTTACAAAAATACCTTGGGCAGTTTCGGGGCGAAGATATATTGTGTTAGCACCTTCGGATAAAGAGCCTAATTTTGTATCAAACATCAGATTAAACTGACGCACTTCTGTCCAATTACGGCTGCCTGATACTGGACAAGCGATTTCTAAATCAATTATCAATTGGCGAACTCTTTCGAGATTGTTGTCGTCCATAGCTGAAACGAACTCGGACATTATATCTTTTTGTTTTTGGCGATAATCTACAACACGCTGATTTGTTTCAAGGAATTGCTGCTCGTCAAATTGCTCTCCAAATCTTTTTTGAGCTTTTTTAACTTCTTTGTTAATTTTATCGGTAATCTTTTCGACATACTCTTCGATTAAAACATCAGCCCGATATCTTTTTTTAGAATCTTTATTATCAATTAGTGGATCACTAAATGCGTCAACGTGTCCAGATGCTTTCCAAACAGAGGGGTGCATAAATATTGCAGAATCGATGCCAACAACTTCCTCATTCATTTGAGTCATTGCTTTCCACCAATATTCTTTGATATTATTTTTTAACTCTGCACCATTTTGTCCGTAATCATAAACCGCACTCAAACCATCGTACAATTCGGATGATTGAAAAATAAATCCGTATTCTTTACTGTGAGCGATAATTTTCTTAAAAAGGTCTTCTTGTATCATTTCTATTTAATTTTATTTTTACTCAACAATTCTTTTGATATTACCTATTAAATATAATTCTCAATTGAAAAACTGGACAAAAGTACAAATCATTTTTGTTATATACAGCAGTTAGGTTAATAAGCTGTGATGTAAATGATATTTTTTTTATTAACATATAGTCAAACTGACCAGTGGATAGGTCATCCATTCAGGATGGCTATAAAAACCAACATCATCAATTATAGTTTCATTTTCAATAAAAAACAACAAACAGTACAACGTTTTCAAAAAAACAAATGTCTATTAAGTGTTTTTAAGGATTTTAACCAATATTAAAACGTATTATTTGAAAGGTTTTTTTTATTTTATCAATTAAATTACATGAAATTCAAACATAAATTATATTTTTGTTCAATTAAAAGTCTCACTATATTTGTAAATAAATAAATTATTTTACTATGAAAACAAAATCATTGATTATGATTGTCACAGTTTTAGTGTTAAGTTTTATCACTACAAACATAATAGGACAAAACAAAACTGGGATAGACAATAGATTAAAAGAAGGATACGATTTAAACTATCTGGAAAATCTAGAAACCAATTCCCCTTCTAC
>JAQVPT010000081.1 GCA_028701945.1 Bacteroidales bacterium | reverse complement strand
TGAAAATCTTAAATCGTACTCAAACGGCGATGTAACTATTTTAGAACTTCCTTATAAAGACGACCTCGCTTCTTTGTTTGTTCTAATGCCTTGCGATTCGTGTCCAATTGAAGAATTTATTCAAAACCTGAATTATAATCAATTTACCGAATTATGTAATTCTTTAACAGAGACAAAAGTTGATTTGCTTATGCCTAAATTCAAAATTGAAGCAAAATATAAGTTAAAAAAACCTCTAATGAGTTTAGGTATGGAAACGGCATTTACAACAAAAGCAAACTTTAAAAACATGACAGGGCGAAGCGATCTAATGATAGACGATGTTATCCACCAATCATTTATAGAGATAGATGAAAAAGGAACTGAAGCTGCTGCTGCAACGGCAGTTGTGGTTAGAGAAAAATCAACTCCTAAAATTACCTTCATAAACTTAAATCGCCCATTTGTTTTTATCATCAAGGAAAATTATAAAAATTCCATTCTATTTATAGGTAAATTTATGAACCCACAAAATTAGATATTGAAACATGAAAAAATATTTTTTAGTACTAATTCTGATTATCACTTCATTTGCTGTCCAAGCTCAGTTTGGTTACAAAAATTCGTTGGAAGCGATTGACGGAGTAGAAATAAAATATAAAGTCGTAAATGAAAAGATGTTCGACAAATCGAGCCCTGCACAACTTAGACTTAAATTAAAAAACACAAATGACTACGACATCAAACTAAATTTTGAAGTAGAGTATCAAATAGATTTTACAAAAAAATATCAAAGTGGAAACATCGAAATTGATATTCCTCGAAAATCAGCAAAAACTGGCAAAATGCACGGTTTGGTTTTCGAAATAAAATCTAATAATAAAAATATATTTAAATCGGATGATGCAGAATGGATTTTTACTACATTTGAAGTTGAAAAAATCGAAGAACTTGAGTAACAGGTAAAAACAGTATAAACTTAAATTAATTTATTTATGAAAAAACTAATGTATTTAATATTGCCAGCGATGTTATTTTTTGCTTGCAATAATGCAGAGCAGACAAAGAGTGAAGTAACAGAAGACAATGAAAATCTTGAAAAAACAGAGCACCTTTGCCGTAAAGATGCAATTACTGTTGATGTTTTAATGGAAAATATCGAAGAAAAAGTTGACCAAGAAGTTATAGTTCATGGAATGTGTACTCATATTTGCGACCATTCAGGCAAAAATATTTTCGTAAATTCGCTTGAAAACGAAGATATAGTAATAATTGGTAAAGCTGGCGAAGAAATTGAATCATTCGACAAAGCTTTAGAAGGTAAACAAGTAGTTATTAAAGGGAAACTTATTGGTGTTGAAGCTGAACAAGGTGAAGAGATTGAGGTACATCACGATGTGGAGCTTAACTACTATATTCAAGTAAGCGTTATTACTGAGTGCTGCTCTGGTGAAGGCGAACACAAACACAAACAAGACGGTGAGGGTCCGCACAAGCATGACTGCGATGGTGAACATAACCACGGAGAATAATATCTTAAAACTATTCAATTAATAAAAAAACCTCTCAATGAGGTTTTTTTTATTAATTTTGCTTTTACTTATGGAAAATAAAGTTGCATTTTATACTCTAGGTTGCAAATTAAACTTTGCCGAAACCTCTACAATATCTCATTATTTCGAAAATGAAGGATACAAGATTGTTGCCTTTAATGAATTTGCAGATGTATATGTAATCAACACTTGTTCGGTAACAGCACATGCTAATAAAAAAAGCAGAAACGCGATTTCACGAGCGAAGCATAAAAATCCCGAAGCCATAATTATTGCTACCGGTTGCTACGCTCAACTAAATCCCGAAGACATAGAAGATATTCACGGCGTTGATTATATTGTTGGAGCAAACGACAAAGATAAAATTAAAGATATTATCCAAAATATTCAAAAAAAAGAAACATCCCTGATAATTACAACGAATCACAAAGACATGACGAATTTTTTTCCGTCTAGTTCTTATGGTGAACGTACGCGTTCTTTTTTTAAAATTCAAGATGGCTGCGACTATTTTTGTTCATATTGTACTATTCCTTACGCTAGAGGAAGAAGCCGAAATGAAAGCATATCAGATTCGATTGTACGTGCTGAAGATATTGCATCAAAAGGCATAAAAGAGATTATTCTCACAGGGGTAAATATTGGCGATTTTGGTAAAAGTACTGGAGAAACATTTTATGATCTCTTACTAGCTTTGACAAATGTAGATGGCATAGAGAGAATAAGATTAGGAAGTATCGAACCAAACCTCTTAACTGACGAAATAATTAATTTAGTTGCTAAAAGTCAAAAGCTTATGCCTCATTTCCATATTCCTTTGCAATCTGGAAGTGATACTATGCTACAAATGATTAGAAGACGGTATGATACAAAGTTGTTTCGTAGCAAAATCGAAAAAGTTAGAACTATATTGCCGAACTCATTTATCGGGATTGATCTAATTATTGGGTTAAACGGAGAAACCGATGAGTTATTTGAAGAAACAACCAATTTTGTAAAATCACTCGACATTTCATTCATCCATCATTTCCAATATTCCGAAAGAGAAGGCACTCCAGCAGTAGAATTTATACCTAAAACAAATCCTCAAACCAAACATAAAAGAGCAGAGATAATAAATAAAATTAGCAACTTAAAACACAAAGAATTTCAAAACAAACAAATAGGTTCAAAACATGTTGTACTATTTGAGTCATCAATAAAAAACGATACCATGTTTGGATTTACCGACAATTATATAAAAGTTGCTACACAATATGACAAGCAGCTAATAAATACAATTAGGGAAGTTGAAATAACTGGTTTTATTGATACAGATACTATGTCTATCATAATTATTTAAAAAAATATGGAATTAAAAGCACTATCGCTAAAAGTAGCTGAGATTGCAAAAAATGCAGGAAAAATAATTAAGGATAATTTTGGCCAAATTACGCAATCGTCTATTGAGACAAAGGGCTTAAACGACTTTGTAACAGAAATAGATAAAGCCGCTGAGAAATATATTGTTGCTGAATTAACTAAACTCATTCCAGAATCTGGATTTATAGCCGAAGAAGGAACATCCGATAAAGTTGGTGAAACATATAATTGGATAATCGACCCATTAGATGGAACAACAAATTTTATTCACGGATTTTATCCAGTTGCTGTAAGTATTGCATTAATGAAGAAAAGCGAGATTATTAGTGGTGTGGTTTATGAAGTTGGTTTAGATGAGTGTTTTTATGCTTGGAAAAATGGCGGAGCATGGTTAAATGGAAATAGAATAACCGTTTCCAGTAAATCTGTCTTTAAAAATTCCTTATTAGCCACTGGTTTCCCTTATCATGATTTCGAGCAACTTGATAAATATATTGATTTACTAAAGTTTTTAACAAAAAACACACAAGGGATTCGCCGTCTTGGTTCAGCAGCAACCGACTTGGCTTACGTTGCTTGTGGTCGTTTTGACGGATTTTACGAATACGATCTTAAACCCTACGATGTAGCAGCTGGATGTATATTGGTTACTGAAGCGGGAGGAAAACTCAGCGATTTCGCAGGCGATGACGACTACATTTTTGGCAAAGAAATTGTGGCATCAAATTCTGAAATTTTTAATGACTTTTTAGTAAACGTAAAAGGATACATGAAGTTTTAACACTTTATTAAATCAATTTATAATTTACAGTCTAAAAATTTATTATATTGCATAAAGTAATAATTAAAACTATGAAAACAATACTATCAATACTGATCTTTATTTTAATAAGTATCACATCATTCGGCAGTCTCGAAGTTTATTTTATGTATTCAACTTTTAACTCTCCCGATGGTCCGTATATTGAAACTTATCTAAGCACAATCGGAAATTCGGCTAAGTTTGTAAAAAAAACAAACGGGAATTTTTTAGCTGAACTTGAAATTACAATGATTTTCAGAAAAGCTGATTCAGTCATAGCTGTCAATAAATACACTTTAAATAGTCCTGAAATAAAAGACACTGCCGCAAATAAACCGAATTTTATTGATCTTCAAAGAATTAGCCTTCCTAATGGGATTTATAATTTTGAGCTTCAAATAAGAGATATTAATAGTGAACAAAAAGCATATATATTGACCGACATCATCAACATAGATTATTCTCCCGATAAACTACAGTTTAGTGGCACTCAACTTATTGAGGCCATAAGCCCAACAAAAGAGTTGTCACCACTAACAAAAAATGGATATGAACTACTCCCCTATATCTCTAATTTTTATCCATCAAATTTCCATAAACTAAGTTTTTACACAGAAATTTACAACTCTGACAAAATAATTAATGATGATTTTATGGTTCGCTATTATATAGAAAGATTTGAAACATATCAAGAAGTTGAGACATATAGCAGATTTAAAAAACTAAATGCCGCAGCAGTTGTTCCTTTAATTGGAGAATTAAACATCGCAACCCTCCCATCTGGGAACTACAATTTAGTGATGGAAGTTAAGAACAAAACAAATGAGACTATGCTCAAAACTAAATTCTTTTTTCAGCGTAGCAATCCTGAAATGGATCCCACGACTAACCTCGCAGATCTTATTGCAGAAACAGATATCAATTCAAGCTTTACAGGCGACATGAGTTCAGCAGATTCATTAAGATTATATATTGCTTGTTTGCGTCCGATTGCTGATATGAATGAAAGAAATTTTATTGATTACCAGTTAAAATCGGCTTCGGTTGATGTATTACAGAACTATTTTTTAGAATTTTGGCTAAAACGCAACAATGTAGAACCTGAAGAGTTATGGAGACAATATAAAGAACAGGTTGAATTTGTTGATCGAAATTACAGAACACCAATAAACAGAGGATTTGAAACTGACAGAGGGCGAGTCTATCTGCAATACGGAGTTCCGAACGATATTTACGTTTCTAAACACGAGCCAAGCTCATATCCTTACGAAATATGGCATTATTACAGAGTTTTAAATGAAAACAATAAGAAATTTATTTTTTATAATCCGAATATTGCAGGAAAGGAATATGAACTGTTACACAGCGACTTAACTGGCGAAATTAAGTCTCCAAATTGGGAAAGGCTACTAAGCAAAAGGAATAATGCTTTGTACAACCACGACGATCACAATTCCGATGACTCTTGGGGTAGCAGGGCAAAACAAGAATACGACAGATAATGCAGGCGTATTTTATTCAAGGAGCTAACGCAAAATACTTTTTCTTTCCGTATGAGGAAAGTACAATTCTAAGTAGATCAAAATTCTCAATTGTCTATCTTGCTGCTGAGGCGGTAACCAAACAAAAAGTAATTTGCAAACAATTATCTCCTAATTTATTTAATAATCAATCGGATAAACTTAAATTTTTTGTCGAAGCTAGCGTAAGCATGAGGCATCCTGGAATAGTAAAAACAATTGATCTT
This sequence comes from Bacteroidales bacterium, assembly GCA_028701945.1. Taxonomy (GTDB): domain Bacteria; phylum Bacteroidota; class Bacteroidia; order Bacteroidales; family ML635J-15; genus Bact-19. Next base: position 6,178 of record JAQVPT010000081.1, on the reverse strand, counting down.
GTTGTTGAAGATGAGAATATTTTTATTATTCAGGAATTTATCGTTGGATTAACACTAGAAAATTTAATTAAAGACAAACGTCTTTTTGATTATAAATACAATTACTTTTTTATGAAAGTAATTGCAGAGTGTTGCGATGCTCTCGACCATATTCATAAAAACGGATATTGCCATTGCGACATAAAGCCTGCAAACATAATGGTTTTAGAAAAATATGGCGAAATAGACTTTCACGAACCTGAAATTAAGATTATTGATCTAGGAAATATTAAACCAGCGTTTAAACCTCGTGTTTTTGATGATAATAAACGCACTTACAATATTATGTATGGTAGTCCGGAGCAAGTTTTTGGTTTTGACGAGCTTATTGGCGACCACTCCGATATTTTTAGTTTGGGACTTGTACTATATGAAGCAATTGCAAAAGAGCCAGCTCTAAATACTTCAAACCCGATGTTTATAAAAAGGCTTCAATCAGTTACAAAGGTTCCAGAGCACTACCGTATTGATGAAGAACTATATCAGATTATTTCGAAGGCAACAGCAAAACCCGAATTAATTAAATCAACAAGCAAATACTCACAGCAAGAAATAGCACATAAAATTGTACTTTCATTACAAGCACGTTATCAAAAAACATTGTATATGAAAGAAGATATATTATCTTTGGTAAAATAAAAAACATAATTATGACAGAAGACGAAAAAATGATTAGAGATTCTTTTGATGAAAAAGATTGGGCAGATATAAGATCAAACGACTCGTGGAGTATTTTTAAAATTATGGGCGAATTTGTTAATGGTTACGAACATTTTGCTAAAATAGGACCTTGTGTCTCGATATTTGGTTCAGCAAGAACAAAACCAGACCATAAATACTATAAAATGGCTACTGAAACGGCATATCTTCTAACCCAAAAAGGCTACGGAGTAATTACTGGTGGTGGACCAGGCATTATGGAAGCAGCAAACAAAGGAGCTAGTGCTGGAGACGGTAAATCGGTAGGTTGCAATATTCAATTGGAATTCGAACAAGACGCAAATAAATACATTGATAGCGACAAACTTGTTACTTTTAATTATTTCTTTGTTCGTAAAGTAATGTTTATGAAATATTCGCAGGGATTTGTTGTATTCCCTGGTGGTTTTGGAACTTTCGATGAGCTTTTTGAGGCAATGACGTTGATTCAAACAAAGAAAATTGCAAGATTTCCAATTGTTCTTATTGATAGAAGTTATTGGACAGGACTTTTCAAATGGGTCGAAGAAGTAATGTTAGAAAAAGAACATAATATTGCTGCTAATGATCTTAAGCTCTATCATATTGTTGATACTCCAGAAGAAGCTGCGGAAATCATTGACGATTTTTATAAACATTATCAATTAAAACCGAATTTTTAGGTATTGGGTTAACCACTTATTAGAATACGCTTAATACAAAGTGCTAAGATAACTTTGTGCAAAAGTAAAAACGCTAATAGCCATTAGTACAATAATCACTAATAATTGATTGTTTTGCATGGTTTAATAATCCTTGATACAAATCTAAAAGACATTTTAGGATAAAAATAACACAAAACCAATATGGTATACCTAAAGGGACTTGATGGTAGTGTGTTGTTATGACTTACCGAATATCAATCATTTTTCAATAATATCACACAAGTTAAGTTTTCTTAATTATTTTTGTATTGTAGTTTAAATTTACGACATGAAAAATAAAACAATATTTGTGCTGATATTATATGTCGGCTTTTCGTTAAATTCTATCGGACAAATAGATACAGTTCCTAAGGAAACACGAACTAAACTAATCGATATCAGTGCTGGTTTAGCAACTGGTAATTTACGAGATATGGGAACATCTCCCCTATTCTATACTGGCTTGCTGCCTGTTGTTGATATTACATATTCAGATTTTTATAACAATAATTTAATCCAGTTTAATATAATCAGTTACAACGGAATATACATAAAACTCACTGACGATGATTCATATACATCGACTGCAAATAGTGTAAATACAGAAATTGCGTATTATAGACATTATCAAGATTATGACGATACTGGTTTTAAACATTATCCAGGAGCATCAATAAACAACTACACATCAATCAGAGTAAATAGTGCTTTTAATAATGCAGCTTTTACGTTTGATAATATCAGCAGCCTAAATCTCAATTATTTCATAACAAAAGAGTTCACGTTAAAAGCTAAGCAAAAAAAATTCTTATGGCTGATAAAATATTATCGAGAAGAAAAACAATATCTTGCCTCATTCAAAATTGGTGTCCCAATATATTCGCTTATTTATAGACCGGGTTTTACAAATCCAGGAAATTCAACACTAAACAATTCATTCTTGTTGCCCGATTATAAAATTACAGGCAAAGTGTTTTCTGGGATGAACACCAACCTTTCTCTATCCAAGATATTGCCAAATGGAAATATGATAAAACTTACTTACCATTGGGAGTATTTCACTTCGGGAAGATACTCACTTAATCGATTAGATATGTCAAAACACGCATTATTGTTCAGTCTAGTATTTAAAATGAACTAATAAAAAGTAACAAAATGAAAAGTAAAAACATAATATCCATATTGCTCATAGTCGTAACTTTTACAATATATTTTTCATCATGTGAGAAAATAGCCTTTGAAAAAGAAATTGAAAATACTCCATTAGAAAATTACAATTATTTATGGAATGAGGTTAATGAAAAATACGCATTTCTTGAGTACAAAAATATTAACTGGGACAGTATTTATGAAGTTTATTATCCTCACATTAGCAGCGACATGACTAATGATAGCCTTTTCAGAGTTTTGGGCAATATGCTAAATGAACTCCGAGACGGACACGTTAATTTATTTTCATCATTTAACTTATCACGTTACGACATAACTTTACTTGGACCTGTTAATATTAACACCCGCATTATTAAAGAAAATTATCTCGGAACAGATTATTACACAACTGGCTCATTTGTTCATAATTTTATTAAAAATGGAGATATAGGGTATATTAGATACTCATCTTTTGCAAACTCTCTTATTACAGATTACGAACTGGATTATCTCCTTGAAAGATATAAAAACACTCAAGGATTAATACTTGATATTCGTCAAAATGGTGGCGGATATGTTGATAATGTACCAAAACTCATAAGTCTTTTTTGTAATGATGAACGTCTTTTGTACGAAACTCAAATAAAAAATGGACCCGATACTGACAATTTTACATTACTTGAGTCGGTCAATTCTAATAAAACTGATAAGAACATTTACGACAAAAAAATCATTGTTTTAACAGATCGTGGCTCATATAGTGCATCTTCATTTTTCTCGGTTTGCACTTATGCTTTTGATGATGTTATTCTTGTTGGCGATACAACTGGTGGAGGATTAGGCTTACCAAATGGGGGGCAATTACCAAACGGCTGGACATATCGTTTTTCTATTACTCGAACAATAGCAGTTAATGGGCAAAATTATGAAAACGGAGTTCCACCAGATTATACAATTATTCTGTCTGATGACGCCGCTACAACAGGTGTTGATAATGTTATCGAATTTGCTGTGAATCTGATCAAATTATAAATTCAGAACAAAATAGTATTACAAAAAGACCGAGACAAATCAATAAATCTAGTATGATTTGGTCATAAAAATGATTTTTACAAAAATATCTGATAAAAAAAACTCCGAGAACAAGGCTTGCGAATTTTGAAAATCAAGAAGTTTACTTTTGTAAATGACTGTTTTCAAAATGAGCTTAACGCAGTTCTCGAAGTTTCCTTACAGATATTACATATAAGTCTCTAAAGGCTCACAAGTACACATCAAATTCCTATCACCATAAGCATTATCAATTTTTCCAACAAAAGGCCAGAATTTATTTTCTTTTACCCAATCGGCTGGGAATGCAGCTTTTTCTCTACTATAAGAGTGCTTCCATTCACTTGCCGCACACTCAAATTGAGTATGTGGAGCATTGTTAATAGGATTATCATCTTTATCTAATTTACCCGATTTAATATCTTCACATTCCTGTTTAATAATCTTCATCGTCTCAATAAAACGGTCAAGTTCTGCTTTGCTTTCGCTTTCGGTAGGTTCAACCATTAAAGTCTCGTGAACCGGAAAAGAAAGTGTTGGTGCATGAAAGCCAAAATCCATTAATCGTCTTGCGATGTCGCCTGCTTCAACGCCATATTCTTGTCTAAATTTATTAACATCTAAAATCATTTCGTGTGCACAGCGACCAGTTTTACCAGTATAAAGAACTTCAAAATATCCTTTTAACTCATTTGCAATATAATTTGCATTAAGCATTGCAATCTCTGTGGCATGTCTTAAACCATTTTCGCCAAGCATTTTTATATATGCATGAGTAATTGGTAAAACAAAAGCACTTCCGAAAGGAGCAGCAGAAACAGCTTTAATAGCATTTTTGCCACCAGTTTTAACTATTTTATGTCCAGGTAAAAATTCGACAAGATGTTTGGCAACACCAATAGGTCCAACGCCTGGTCCACCACCACCATGAGGAATTGCAAATGTCTTGTGTAAATTAAGATGGCAAACATCAGCACCGATTGTTCCAGGATTTGTAAGTCCTACCTGTGCGTTCATATTTGCACCATCCATATAAACTTGTCCACCATTTTGATGAATAATATCTACCATTTCAAGAATCTCACTTTCAAACACACCGTGAGTTGAAGGATATGTAATCATTATTGCTGAAAGATTGTCTTTATGCTCTATTGCTTTAGCTCTTAAATCTTCAACATCGATGTTACCATTTTCGTCGCATTTAACGATTACTATGTCCATTCCAGCCATTACTGCACTTGCAGGATTAGTTCCGTGTGCCGATGAAGGAATCAAACAAATATTTCGATGAGTATCACCTCTAGAAATATGATATTCACGAATAACCATCAAACCAGTATGCTCTCCTGTTGCTCCCGAATTTGGTTGCAAACTAGTTGCTGCAAAACCAGTAATTTCGCTAAGGTCATTTGCTAACTCATTAATAAGTTCATGATAACCTGCGGCTTGGTCTATAGGAACAAAAGGATGAATATTGCCAAACTCTGGCCAGCTTAAAGGCAACATAGAGCTTGCAGAATTTAGTTTCATTGTACATGACCCCAAAGAAATCATTGAGCGATTTAGAGCTATATCAAGATTTTCAAGACGTTTAATATAACGCATCATTTCTGTTTCGCTATGATACATATTAAACACTTGGTGCGTCATAAATTCGCTTGTGCGTATAAATTCTTTGTCGATTTTAACATCTTCATTTAATTCAGTTAATGCAACAAACTTCTGATTATTTGCTTGTGCAAAAATTGACAATATTTTATTTATTTCTTCGAGACTAATTACTTCATCTGTGCTAAGTCCAACAAAATTATCATCAAGATATGCAAAGTTCATTTTTTGCTCAAGTGCAATTTTTTGAATGTCAGCCGATTGTACACTTTTAGGTAATTCTATTTTCAGAGTATCAAAGAAGTTTTCGTGAACTATCTTATAACCAAGTTTATCTAACTGACAAGCAATGTTTTTCGCTGCAACAAATATGTTTCTAGCAATATCTTTCATTCCTTGTGGTCCGTGATAAACGGCATACATTCCAGCCATTGTAGCCAATAGAGCTTGAGCAGTACAAATATTTGATGTTGCTTTTTCGCGTTTAATATGCTGTTCGCGAGTTTGCAAGGCCATGCGTAATGCTCTGTTTCCGTGTTTATCTACAGAAATTCCAATAATACGACCTGGCATACTTCGTTTATATTTTTCAGCAGTAGCAAGATATGCTGCATGTGGTCCACCATAACCCATTGGAATTCCAAATCGTTGAGTAGAACCGACTGCGATATCAGCCCCCCAAGTTGCAGGAGCTTCAAGCAAAACTAAAGACATAATATCCACAACTGCGGTAACAAGAATGTCTTTTTGATGGGCTTTTTCGGTAAATGCCGAATAATTATTAATTTTTCCACTTGCAGCAGGATACTGAACAACTGCTCCAAAATCATTATCATTAAACTCGTATTCGCAAAACTTTCCAGTTAAACAACGGTTCTGGCACGACCTCATTCGATCGAAGACTACCTCTGTGAAGTCAAGGCCCAGTTCCTCATCATATTCCTTCTCAA
>JAQVPT010000080.1 GCA_028701945.1 Bacteroidales bacterium | reverse complement strand
TACATTAGCGATAAGTGGTCTGGACAGCCTTATGCTCCGATAACTATTCCCCTTGGAGCAAGTTTTGCCGATATGGTGAAATTAAAAGGAAACCCAAATATCGGTGGACTTATAAATACTCAAATACTATCACCATTAGAAAAAGCTAATCACTTGTCAGATCTACCTGACTTTAACGATGTAACCAAATTAGGTAGCGGTAAAGAAATGATTGATCGCCTTACAAACCTAATTGCTATTTTTGAAAATCCTGCATTGGATTTTAGTAAAAACAAAGCAGAGGGTGATGATATTTTGGGAGATGCCTATGAATATTTGATGCGGAATTTTGCACAGGAAAGCGGAAAAAGCAAAGGACAGTTTTATACACCTGCCGAAGTTAGCAGAACAATGGCTTCAATTATCGGAATTAACGAAGCAGACACAAAATCAGATATTACAGTTTATGACCCAACTTGTGGCTCGGGTTCTTTATTATTAAGGGTTGGAAGTGAAGCTAATAAAACGGTTACTCTTTACGGACAAGAGAAAGAAGCTACTACTGCAGGCTTGGCTCGTATGAATATGATATTGCACAATAACCCAACTGCTGAAATCAAGCAAGGGAATACACTTTCTAATCCTCTATTTGAAGAAAATGGAAATCTAAAGACATTTGATTATGTAATTGCAAATCCTCCTTTTAGCGATAAGCGCTGGAGTAATGGCTTGAATTTGCCAGATGACAAACCTTACAATCGCTTTTCAGATTACGGTACACCTCCTTCAAAGAATGGTGATTATGCATTTTTGTTACACATTGTTCGTTCACTTAAACGACATGGGAAAGGTGCAATTATTCTGCCTCACGGTGTTTTATTCAGAGGAAATGCAGAAGCGGGAATTCGTAAGAACTTGATAAAAAAAGGCTATATCAAAGGTATTATTGGTTTACCTGCTAACTTATTTTATGGTACCGGTATTCCTGCAGCTATCATCTTAATTGATAAAGAAAATGCAAATAATCGTAAAGGTATTTTTATGATTGATGCTGGCAAAGGTTTTATTAAAGATGGTAATAAAAACAGATTACGTGAGCAAGATATTCGTAAAATTACAGATATTTTTAACGGACAATTGGAAATTGCAGGATTTAGTAGAATGGTCTCAGTAACTGAAATTCAAGGAAATGAGTATAACTTGAATATACCAAGATACATCGAAAGTCAGGAAACAGAAGATATACAAGATATTGAAGCACATTTAAACGGTGGTATTCCTATTGTTGATATTGATGCACTGTCTAATTATTGGCAAATATTCCCAACACTAAGAAAATCGCTTTTTGATAAGATTAACGATAAGTATTCTAATCTTACTATAAATCTTCCCGAAATTAGAGATACCATATTTTCACACCCTGAGTTCGTTTCTTTTATTGCCGAAATGGATGAATTGTTTAAACTGTGGAAAACAAAAAACACAGCGATTCTTAAAAGTTTAGTCATTGCAAATAAACCAAAAGAAGTTATAGTTGCTCTCGCCGAAGATTTACTTAAAACATATCAAAGTAAGGCACTTATTGAAAAATACGATATTTTCCAACACCTTATGAGCTATTGGGTTGAGATAATGCAGGATGATTGTTACATTATTTCTGTGGACGGTTGGAAAGCAGAAACATACCGAATATTGGTAGAGAATAAACAAAAGAAAATTCTTGATAAAGGCTGGACATGCGACCTTATCCCAAAAGAGCTGGTAATTAAGCGTTATTTTAAAGCAGAAAAACAAGCCATCGAAGATTTTGAGGCAAAAAAAGAGCAAGTAGCGGCAGAACTTGTTGATTTGGAAGAAGAACAGACTGTGGAAGATGGCTATTTTGCAGAATTAGATAAAGTAAACAAGAATAACGTGAATTCTGAATTAAAAATAGTAAATAGTGAATTAAAATCAACGAAAGATGCTGTGGAAATTGTAGAATTGAAGGATAAAAAGAGAGTTTTAGAGCAATATCTTGATTTAATTACAAAGCAAACAGACATCAACAAAATAATAAAAGATGCCGAAGAAATTTTGGACAATCTACTTTATGCCAAGTATCCAACACTTACCGAAATTGAAATAAAACAATTGGTAGTGGACGACAAATGGATGTACACAATAGAAGCCGCCATAAAAGGCGAGATTGATCATATAAGCCAAAGCCTTACCAATCGTATAAAAGAACTGGCAGAACGCTACGAGACCCCTTTACCTCGCATAGAGGCTGAGCTTGTCGAAGCCGAAAGCAAAGTAAATGCTCACCTCGTAAAAATGGGATTTGTATGGAAATAGAAAAAACAAACAATAGATTATTTGCAGACATTTGCAAGCTTGTTGAAGAGGCCAGAAGCTATGTTGCATCTACTGCCAACAAAACAATGACTCTTTTATATTGGAAAATTGGTAACCGTATTAACACAGATTTGCTTAATGGCGAAAGAGCTGTGTACGGGAAACAAATTTTGTCGCAACTGGCGACACAATTGCAACAGCAATTTGGTGAACGTGGGTTTCAAGAGCGAAACATCCGTAGAATGATACAATTTGCCGAGCTTTTCCCCTTTTTTCAAATTGTGTCGCAGGCTGCGACCAAATTGAGCTGGTCGCACTTTATTGAGCTTTTATCATTAAAAGAAGAAATTAAAAGAGATTTTTACCTTACAATGGCTTTGGGTGAGACGTGGGGCAGAGATGATCTTCGTAATAAAATTAGCGGTATGTTATACGAACGTAGTTTGATTAGCAATAAACCCGACGAATTAATAAAAACAGAACTTGCCAATATGCGAACTGGCGAAGCCTTTTCGCCCGATTTGGTGTTTAAAAGTCCATATTTCTTAGATTTTACCGGACTTAAAGGTACTTACAGCGAAAAAACACTAGAAGACAGCCTTGTTGTAGCCATGAATATTAAAATAAGAAGCAAAGTAAATACTCACCTCGAAAAAATGGGCTTTGTATTATGAGTAAAAACGAAATAAAATTATACGAAGACAGCAAAATAAGAACACTCTGGGATAGTGATGCAGAAAAATGGTATATCTCTATTGTTGATGTAATTGCTGTGCTAACCGAAAGTAAAAATCCTCAGGTTTATTGGAGAGTGCTGAAAAAGAGGCTTTTAGCAGAAGGAAACCAAAGCGTTACAAATTGTAACGGTTTAAAAATGCGTGCACTCGATGGCAAAATGCGAAAAACCGATGTGGCTGATACCGAACAACTTTTTAGGCTAATCCAATCTATACCTTCGCCTAAAGCTGAACCATTTAAGTTGTGGTTGGCGCACGTTGCAGCGGAACGACTAGATGAAATGCAGGACCCCGAAATTTCCATTGATCGGGCTTTAAAACAATACTTAGATCTTGGGTATTCCGAAAACTGGATAAACCAACGACTAAAAAGTATTGAAATACGAAAAGAGTTAACTGACGAATGGAAAAAACGAGGACTAAAAGAAGGAATTCAATTTGCCACACTTACCAATATTATTACTAAAGCCTGGGCCAATAAAACCACTAAGGAATATAAAATACTTAATGGTTTGAAGAAAGAAAATCTTAGGGATAATATGACCAATACCGAGCTTATTCTTAATATGCTTGCCGAAGCATCTACCAAAGATATTTCGGAAGCGGTAGAACCCAAAAACTTTGAAGAAAGCAAAAAAGTAGCTAAACAAGGCGGCAATGTTGCCAAAGTTGCCCGTAAAGAATTAGAAGCAAAAACAGGAAAAAAAGTGGTTAGCCCTTTAAATGCTAAAAAAGCTTTAGGTAATGATAAAACAGATAAAACAATTGACAATGGATAAAGAGAAATTAGATAATTATCAATTGCCAAAGGGTTATAAAAATACAGAGATTGGGGTTATTCCTGATGATTGGGAGGTTAATAAATTTGGTGATATTCTAGAGAAAATTGTTGGAGGCGGAACACCAAGTCGATCAAATGGTGAGTTTTGGGGAAATGAAATCCCTTGGGTAACAGTTAAAGATTTTACAACTTTTAATCCATATAGTACTCAAGAATACATTACTAAGAAAGGTTTAAATAATAGTGCGTCACATTTAATACCTAAAAATACTTTAATTACTTCTACAAGAATGGGGCTTGGTAAAGCTGTCATTTATTATGTAGATGTAACTATAAATCAAGATCTAAAAGCTATTTTTCCTTTAAAAAAGCTTAATACTAAATTCTTGTATTATTGGTTTCAAAAGAATTCTGCATTTATTGAAAATTTGGGTAGTGGAAGCACAGTAATGGGGATTTCTTTAGTCGAATTAAAGAATATTCGTTTTGTTTTACCTCCACTCCCCGAACAAACCGCCATCGCCAGCGTGCTATCCGACACCGACAGCCTTATACAAGCACTCGAAAAAAAGATTGCTAAAAAACAGCTGATTAAAAAAGGGGCAATGCAGAATTTGCTAACGCCGAAGGAGGGTTGGGAAGTTAGGACTTTGGGGGATTTTTTAATATACGAACAGCCTACAAAATATATTGTTGAAAGTACTGAATATAACGACAATTACGATATGCCAGTCCTCACGGCAGGTAAAACATTCGTTTTAGGATATACGAATGAGTTAAATGGGATATTTAAAAATCATCCTGTAATAATTTTCGATGATTTTACTACTGCATCAAAATATGTTGATTTTTCTTTTAAGGTTAAATCTTCCGCAATGAAAATTTTAAAGCCTAAAAGTGAAAATGTAAATTTGAGATTCATTTTTGAAATAATGCAACAAATTGACTTCCCATTAGGTGACCATAAAAGACATTGGATTGGAGAATTTCAATCTTTGGAAATTACAGTTCCTAAATCAAAGGAAGAGCAATCAAAAATTGCCCAAATCCTATCCGATATGGATAGCGAAATAGAAATATTGGGAAAGAAACTGGCAAAATACAAGCAGCTAAAACAGGGCTTAATGCAAAATTTATTAACGGGTAAAATAAGATTGGTATGAAAAGAATTAAAGTTTTCATAAGCAGTGTTCAAATTATGTTATTTAAAGACCGTTTAGAAGTTTCTAATCCTGGCTCTCTTCCTTATGGTTTAAGTCCTGCAAAACTCCGCTTACCACATAGTTCTATACCAGCAAATCCTTTACTGGCAGAATCAATGTATTTGAATGGTTTTATTGAAAAAGTGGGTACGGGTACAGGTGATATTATTCGTCTTTGTGATGAAATCGGATTAAGAGCTCCTGACTTTATTCAAGAAGAAGATTTTAAAACGATTATTTGGAGAACACTTGATAATGAAGTTAATATAGACAACACCCCACAAGTTAGTGGACAAGCTACTGAACAAGTTAGTGGACAAGTTAGTGGACAAGTTAATGGGGAACTTAATGGGGGACTTAGTGGGGAACTTAGTGGGGAAGTTAGTGGGGAAGTTACAGAGGAAGTAAAAAGAGTAGTTATAGTGCTTAGAAAAAACATGAAAAGAAGTGAAATTCAATCTCTATTACAGTTAAAACACGATGATTATTTCAGAATTAATTATATAAATCCTGCAATAGAACTAGGGATGATTGAATTATTATTCCCAGATATTCCAAATCATCCTAATCAAAAATACAAACTTACAACCCAAGGAAAAAAGCTACAGATTTTTTTACAAAAGAAGAAGAAGAATGGATAAAATCGGTCAAATAGAACGCATCACACAAAATCGTGTAGTAAAACTTTTCAAAGAGGAGTTGGGCTACACCTATCTTGGCAATTGGGAAGAAAGTAACTGTAATAGACAATTAAAATCTAATTAGCATGAATGAAAAGAACAAACTAATAAGAAATAGCACAGCAGAATTCTTGATTTTTACTTCGCAAGAAGGTTCTAACAGTATAGAAGCACGTTACGAAGAAGAAACTATATGGCTTACTCAAAAATTGATGGGAGAACTTTTTGAAGTAGCTACAAACACCATAAATTATCATCTTAAAGAGATTTTCAAAAGTGGCGAAGTAATAGAAAATCGAACTGTTCGAAATTTTCGAATAGTTCAAACAGAAGGTTCACGCCAAGTAGAGCGACAAATAGATTTTTACAACCTTGATGCTATTATATCGGTTGGTTATCGTGTTAACTCAATCCGTGCTACTCAATTTCGCCAATGGGCAACAAGAGTTCTAAAAGATTTTGCTATTAAAGGCTTTGTAATTGATAAAAACCGTCTTGAAAATGGCACTTATTTAAACGAAAATTATTTCGAAGAATTACTTGCCGAAATAAGAGAAATAAGACTAAGTGAACGCAAATTTTATCAAAAAATAACCGACATCTATTCTACAAGTTTAGATTATAATAAAGACGCTGTCACTACAAATGAGTTTTTTGCTAAAGTACAAAACAAACTTCATTATGGTATACATGGTCTAACTGCTGCCGAACTTATTTATAAAAGAGCAGATAGTAAAAAAGATAAAATGGGCTTAACTTCATGGAAAAACAGCCCCGACGGTAAAGTTATAAAAACGGATGTTTCCATTGCTAAAAATTATCTTTCAAAAGACGAATTGGAATCTCTTGGTCGTATTGTAAATGCTTATTTAGATTTAGCAGAAGAACGAGCCAAAAGAAAAATACCTATGACCATGCAAGGTTGGGCACAGCGACTTGATTTGTTTTTAGAATATGATAATAGATTCGTTTTAAAAGACGCAGGTAAAATATCGAGCAATATTGCAAAAAACAAAGCCGAATCAGAGTTTGAAAAATATCGAATAATACAAGATCAATTGTTTGAAAGTGATTTTGATAAAGAAATAAAAAAAATACTGCCAAAAAGAAAAAAAGAATGAGTAAAATTGGTCAAATAGAACGCATTACACAAAATCGTATAGAAAATCTCTTCCAAGATAAATTGAGATATTCCTATTTTAGCAATTTAGTAGATGTCTTTAAAACTACTATTTGGCGTGACAAAAAATCTACTGGACAAGTTAGTGGACAACCTATTGGACAAGTTAGTGGACAAGCTACTGAACAAGTTAGTGGACAAGTTACTGGACAAGTTAGTGGGGAACTTAGTGGGGAACTTAGTGGGGAAGTAAAACGAGTAGTTATAGTGCTTAGAAAACACATGAAAAGAAGTGAAATTCAATCTCTATTACAGTTAAAGCACGATGATTATTTCAGAATTAATTATATAAATCCTGCTATAGAACTAGGGATGATTGAATTATTATTTCCTGAGACTCCAAACCATCCTAATCAAAAATACAAACTTACAACCCAATGAAAAAAGCTACAGATTTTTTTACAAAAGAAGAAGAAAAATGGATAATATTGGTCAAATAGAACGCATCACACAAAATCGTGTAGTAAAACTTTTCAAAGAGGAGTTGGGCTACACCTATCTTGGCAATTTGGAAGAAAGAGAAAACAATAGCAATATTGAAGTAGATTTACTCACTGCTTTTCTAGATCGATGTGGATACACAAAAACACAAATAGACAAAGCAATTTACGAACTGCAGACCACTGCCAATAATTTTAACGATAGCCTTTATACAACCAACAAAAATGTGTATCAAAAACTCCGCTACGGTATTAAAGTAAAAGCCGAAGCAGGAGAAAACTTTGAAACCGTACATCTATTTGATTGGGATAATTTTTCAAATAACAATTTCGCAATTGCAGAGGAAGTAACAATAAATGGCAATAAAACTAAACGCCCAGATATTGTAATTTATGTAAACGGTATTGCGCTCGGAATAATAGAACTAAAGAGATCCACTGTAACAATAAATGATGGCATTCGTCAAAATATAACCAACCAGCAAGACCGTTTTATTCAGCCATTTTTTGCTACAGTACAATTTCTTTTTGCAGGGAATGATACCGAAGGCCTACGATACGGCACAATTAAGACAGCAGAGAAGTATTATCTAAAATGGAAGGAAGATATTGAAGATAATAGCAGAAATCTGTTGGATAAATATATTCTAAAAATGTGCAATAAAGAGAGGTTCTTAGAAATAGTTTATGATTTTGTGCTTTTTGATGGTGGAGTAAAAAAACTTCCAAGAGTTCATCAATATTTTGGAATAAAAGAGGCTCGTAAATTTGTAAACAGATATGAGGGAGGTATTATTTGGCACACCCAGGGAAGTGGAAAAAGTATTGTAATGGTTATGCTTGCTAAATGGATTTTAGAAAATAATCCTAATGCACGTGTTGCAATATTAACAGACCGCGACGAATTAGATAAACAGATAGAAAGAGTATTTACTGAAGCTGGTGAAGATATTTATAGAACTAGAAGTGGTAGAGATCTAATGAAGCAGCTAGCAAAAGCAACGCCTCGCTTATTGTGCTCATTAGTGCATAAATTTGGAAAGAAAGATGTTGCCAATTTTAATCAATTCATTGAAGAATTAAAAAGTCAGCCATCAAAAGCAGTTGGCGAATTATTTGTTTTTGTGGATGAGTGTCACCGTACGCAAAGTGGTAAATTACACCGTACTATGAAAGCAATGTTGCCTAATGCTGTTTTTATTGGATTTACTGGAACGCCATTATTAAAGCAAGACAAACAAACCAGTTTAGAAATTTTCGGTAAATATATTCATACTTATAAATTCAACGAAGGTGTAGAAGATGGTGTAATACTTGACCTAATATATGAAGCTCGTGATATTGATCAAAAACTAACATCACAAAAGAAGATAGACGAATGGTTTGAAGTCAAAACTAAAGGCTTAAACGATTTTCAAAAATCAGAACTCAAAAAGAAATGGGGAACAATGCAAAAGGTATTAAGTAGTGGCTCCAGAATGAACAAAGTTGTTAACGATATAATTTTTGATTTTAGTGTTAAACCACGTTTAAGTTCTGAGGCTGGTAATGCTATTTTGGTGGCAAGAGATATTTACGAAGCCTGTGTGTATTACGATTTATTTAAAAGTACATCTTTAAAAGAAAAATCTGCCATTGTAACCTCCTACAACCCGCATACAAGTGATGTAACAACTGAAGATACTGGCGCAAGTACAGAAACGGAAAAAGAGTTTATGTACAATTTGTATGAGGATATCTTAAAGAGTGTAAACCAAGAGGCCAATAAATCGAAAACCGAAAGTTACGAAGACTGGGCTAAAAGTAAATTTACAAAAGAACCTGCGAATATGAAATTGCTTATTGTAGTTTCAAAACTCTTAACAGGATTTGATGCTCCAAGTTGCACTTATTTGTATATCGATAAAAACATGCAAGACCATGGGCTGTTTCAGGCAATTTGTCGAGTAAATCGTTTAGATGGAGAAGATAAAGAGTATGGTTATATTGTAGATTATAGAGATTTATTTAAAAAAGTGGAAAACGCTATTTCGGGATATACCTCTGAATTGGATTATGATGAATTTGAGGCATCAGATATAGACATTCTACTCAAAGACCGTTTAGAAGCAGGTAAAATTAGATTAGATATTGCTTTAGAGGAAATTGCATTGCTTTGTGAGCCAGTTCAGGCTCCTAAGGATGCATTAGCGCATATTCGCTATTTCTGTGGAAATACAGAGATTGAGGCTGATTTAAAAGCAAAAGAAGCACAAAGAACAGCCCTGTATAGAAAAACGGTTGCTTTAATTAGAGCCTATGCTAACATTTCTGATGAAATGGAGGAAGCTGGATATAGTTTATTCGAAATTGATAAAATCGAAAAAGAATTAAATCATTATATCAAGCTCCGTGAAGAAATAAGAAAAGCAAGTGGCGAAACTCTAGATTTAAAAACCTATGAGGCAGATATGCGCCATTTGATTGATACATACATTCAAGCCGATGAGCCCGAAAAGATTTCACAATTTGGCGATATGACATTAATAGATATTATTGTTAAAACTGGAATTTCTGATGCAATAGGAAGTTTGCCAAATGGTATAAAAAATAATAAAGAAGCTGTTGCAGAGACCGTTGAGAATAATGTTCGCAAGAAAATCATCAAAGAGAATTTAATAGATCCCGCTTATTTTGAAGAAATGTCACAGCTTCTAGCCGAGATTATTAAGGAAAGAAAAGCAAATGCTATTAACTATCAAGAGTATTTGAAAAAAATTGCCGACCTTGCTAGAGCAGTGGCTGAAGGAAAGAACGATGAAACTCCTGAAGTATTAAGAACAATTGCACAAAGAGCATTGTATAATAATCTTGGGAAGGATGAAATATTAGCAATGCAAATTGACAATGCTGTTAAAACCTCGAAAAGAGATGACTGGCGTAGTCATTTAGCCAAAGAAAATGAAATAAAGGCGAGTATTTATAAACAACTAATGTCTTATCAAGAAGAAACAGGAAAAGACATAGCAAATGAACCACCAGCATCATACGGTTTAGAAAGTAAAGTTGAACGTATTTTTAAAATAATTAAAGAGCAGAAAGAATATTAATGCAATATATTGAGTTAGGAAATATTAAAATTGAAGTTGTGCAAAAGGATATTAAGAATATCCATTTGAGCGTTTATCCACCTGATGGGAATGTAAAAATTGCTGCTCCCATTAGAATGGATTTAGATACAATTCGTGTGTTTGCTATCAATAAGTTGCAGTGGATAAAAAAACAACAAGAATTATTTAGGAACCAAGAAAGAGAAGCCCCAAGAGAATATCTTTCAAAGGAAAGCCACTATTTTCAGGGGAAAAGATATTTGCTAAAAATTATTGAACAGGATTCTAAACCAAAAGTTGTACTTACCCACAGTAAGATTGAACTTTATTTAAGACCAGGTACATCTACTGAAAAACGCAAGGAAATTATTGAAGAATGGTATAGAGAAGAAATGAAAAAGACCATTCCAAAGATGATAGAAAAGTGGGAAAAGATAATTGGAGTAAAAGTCAATGAATTTGGAATTAAGAAAATGCGAACAAAATGGGGCACTTGTAATACCGAAGCAAAACGAATTTGGATAAACTTAGAATTAGCTAAAAAACCTTTGGAATGTTTGGAGTATATTGTAGTTCATGAATTAATCCATCTGTTAGAGCGGAGACATAATGATATTTTCAAGAACTATCTAAATGAATTTATGCCAAAATGGAGATTTTACAGAGACGAATTAAATAGATTGCCTTTTAGACATACAGAATGGAAGTATTAATTGCTTAGTTGGGAGAATCGCATAGTTCTGTCATACAGTGTGCTTATTCGGAGCCTTTATAACAAATGATTGAAGCAATAATGCTGAAACATATTGATCCATCGTATAAGTGAGTAATAGAGTAATGCTTATTTTTCAACATTAATTTTATAACGTCACAGAATGGCGTTCATTAGTTATAGTTTTGAAGCATTACTAATAAAAGCAATTATTATGGAATCACTAACTACAATTAGAAGCATGTTAGCAGGGAATGAAATATCTGTCCCAACTTATCAAAGGTCATATTCATGGGAATCACCATCAAATATGGAAAATAAAAAAGATGTAACACAAACAGATGTGTTTTTAAAGGATCTAATTGAATATCAGCAAAGAGACTGTATTCTG
This sequence comes from Bacteroidales bacterium, assembly GCA_028701945.1. Taxonomy (GTDB): domain Bacteria; phylum Bacteroidota; class Bacteroidia; order Bacteroidales; family ML635J-15; genus Bact-19. Next base: position 110 of record JAQVPT010000080.1, on the reverse strand, counting down.
AAGTCTGTCCATAACAAAACAATTATTAAATTTGTAAAATTATGGTAAAGAAAACAGAAAGTCCTGAGTACATTGCAATGCGTGATTTAGCCTTGCAACAATTAAAGAGT
>JAQVPT010000079.1 GCA_028701945.1 Bacteroidales bacterium | reverse complement strand
GGAATGCCAAAACTGTTGTTTGCCGTGCAATACCAATCAGGTCGGAGAATGGTGCCATAATAGGCATTGTAAGTGCAGCTTTTGCTGAACCCGAAGGAATTATAATATTTAAAAAAGTTTGAATCCAATACATCACACCTAGAGAGCCTTCTTTTCCCACGCTCTGCATAGCTTGCGATAACCCGTACATTATTGTATCAACAATTTTCCCGTCAGTGAGAATTATGATAATTCCTCCGGCGATACCAACAATAAAAGCTGCCGAAAAAATGTCTTTTGCTCCTTCGATAAATAATTTTGTAATATTATTTGCCGATTGATTCATTGCTATACCACTAGCGAGACCCATTCCGAAAAACAAAGCTCCAATCTCCATAACGTACCATTCGTAACCCATTACGCCAATAATTAGGAAAACAATAGTAAATGCTAGTAAGTTTAAAATAAAAAAATGGACACTTTTGCGTAAAGTGAAAAATGAAATTATAGCAAATGCTACTGTTGCCACTGGCAAAGCTGGGAAATGGAAACTTGCATTTCCTATTTTTAAAATAGAGTCGGGAAAGTAAACTGAAAATAGAATTAAAACGCATAGAGTTAGTATATAACTAATCCAAGCACTTAGGGGAGTGTAATATTCTGTCTTTTCAGAATTGTTTTCGGTATGTTTCCGCCAGTATTCATCTGCATCATACATGAGGCTTTTTTTCGGATTCCTTTTAATTTTTCGAGCATACAACAAGATAAATGTAAATCCCGCAGCATTGATTACTAACCAGCAAATTATCCTAAATTCCCAGCCACTAAAAATAGGTAGGTCGGAGAGACCTTGGGCAATACCTATTGTAAATGGATTTAAAATTGCACCTGCAAAACCAAGATGCGCAGCAACATAAACAAGAGAAACACCTACTATTGAATCGTATCCCATCGATATTGCAAGCGGGACTAAAATGATTACAAAAGCAATTGTTTCTTCGCTCATTCCAAAGATAGCACCGAATGAGCTGAATAATGTCATTATCATTACCATAACAATATTATCAACTCCAATTTTTCGGAGGAATTTATGTCTTTCGAGACGTTTTGTTGCAGCAATAAATGACATAATACCTACATCTAATGCTTTGCTCGCATTCATAATCCAAAATGCCCCACCAATTAAAAGAATAAAAACAATAATATTTGCTTGAGCAACAAATCCATTAAAAATAGAAGAAAAAACCTGCCAAGTTTGTGGCTCAGTTTCTGTTTTGTGATATGAATTTTCGACAATAACTGTGCGTTCTTGTCCATCTTCCATTTTTTTTATTGTTCTGTCGAATTCTCCCGCAGGTATTATCCATGTTAGTATAGCCGAAATTATAACTATCGAAAAAACTATGACATACGTATGTGGTACTTTTCTAAACATAAATTATTAAATTTTGTGCAAAATAATAAAACTTAGGTGAATAAAAGAATTATGATAAATAATCAGTCTGCAAGTTAGAAATAACTTTTATGGAATTTAGAAGATTTTGTTTGTTTTTGATAGTTGAATCAGTTACGGTTTCCATTAAATTGTCTATATTTTGCATGTCTTGGATTATTTAGCAAAGGAACAAGTTAAAATGATTAGTTTATTACTCCAATTGGTTATATCGATAGGTTCGACTTCGCTAAATACAATGCGTGAGGTTTGGCGTCGCTGATTACTGCATAATTTGTCGTTGTTTGACAATCCTTTAGTTTTGACAACAAACAATAAATATTTGATATCAAATCATGTAGAGTTTAAAAAATGGTAAAATCACAAAAGATATAAACAACTTATGCGAAAAATTGTATTTAACCAGCTTATTTTTTATTTTTGACACTAATGAGAAACAAAATACAACAAACATCAGGAAAGTTTTAGCTAGATTGAAAAGTGAAAATGATTGTTGAAATAAATTCTTAATATATGTGTAAAAAAAAATCAAATCGTTGGTTTATTGCAATTATGGGAACTCTTCTTCATGTAGTATTAGGTACTGTTTATGCTTGGAGTTTTTTTCAAAAGCCAATTATTGCAGAGTATGGATGGACTAACGTACAAATCATGTGGATATTTAGTATATCTATTCTATTTCTTGGCTTATCTTCCGTAGTCGGAGGGATACTACTTCCCAAATATGGACCGCGTAAACTGTCCACAATTGGAGCATTACTATATTCTGGAGGCTATCTTATTAGTGCGTATGCTATGTTTATTAGCAGTTTGCCTCTTTTCTATATTGGTTTTGGCGTGGTTGGTGGAATTGGCTTGGGTTTAGGTTATGTAACTCCAGTGGCTACAATCTCAAGATGGTTTCCTGACAAAAAAGGCTTTATCACCGGAATGGTTGTTATGGGTTTTGGGTTGGGAGCCCTTATAATGTCTAAGGTTATTGCTCCCATATTTGTAAAAATTACTGATGGCAATATAGTGCAGGTGTTTGTATATATATCCTTAGTGCTTATGGTGGTTGGGGTTTCCGCTGGTTTATGTATGAAGAATCCTCCAACAGAGTTTGTTCCTAAAGGCTATATCCCTCCAGTAAAAAGTGCTGTAAACCAAAAATTTGAAGATAGCTTAACGGTTAAGCAGAGTTTGTTTTCTATGAAGTTCTTGGGTATGTGGTTTATCTTTTTTCTAAATATATCGGTTGGTATAATGTTTATTGGTCTGCAATCGCCAATGATACAGGATTTACTAATATTAAAAGATGCCACAATGAGTGCCGAAGCTCTTGCAGTGTCTGGTGCTACTCTTATCGCCATTAGCTCATTATTTAACGGAGTTGGTCGTTTTCTTTGGGGAGAACTATCGGATAGGCTTGGAAGAATTCAGGTTTTTCGCTTGATTCTATCATCACAAATTTTAGTTTTTATTCTTATGATCTTTACTACCAGTCCTTTGCTTTTTGGTGCTCTTGTGTGCTATGTTCTGCTGTGCTATGGTGGAGGTTTTGGTGCAATGCCAGCGTATGTGCTTGATGTCTTTCACGCAAAATTAATGCCTATTGTTTATGGCGTAATTCTTACTGCTTTGTCTATTGGCGGTATTGTTGGACCACAGATTGCTGCTTTTATTAGAGATCTTTATGTCGAAAATCCTGAGATGATTAGATTAAGAACCTATATGATAGGAGCAATTTTGTTGGTCATTGGCTTTGTTGTGTCCCTCATGCTCACAGACAAATCGATTACCGACGGTAAGAAGTGATTTTTTTGTTGTGCTTAATATCTCGAAGACTAAATAAATGTGCCTGTATATCGTATTTTCATGAGCTTTAGTATAGGCCAGATAGAATTTGGCAATAATGATATAATTATTAATCAATTCATTGATGTTCGATAAAACTTTAAAAAGATATATTGAGTTAGATAAAAAGAATATGTTGTCCCTCGGGACTTCTAAGGCGTTGATAATCTGGGTTTTGTCGTTATGGCGTACCTCGGGACAGACATTGCTAGGTGTCGTATATCTGTAAAATAATACAAAGCCAATAGAGGAAAAGTCTCTTATGGACGTTATAATTCACTCATTACATAGCTATTGAAATATTTTATCGAACAACAATGCAATCAAAATTACAAATGATCCTCAAAATATCTTGTAACTGTTCGCATCAAATGAATCCTATCGTAACCGCGAACATTATGCTCATGTCCCGGATATACAAAATAGTCAAGTAATACTTTTTTCTCAACGCATTTTTGTACAAAATTCAAACTATGTTGCCAAACTACAACAGGGTCGGAGGTACCATGAATAAGCATTAAGCGTCCTGTAAGTTTTTCAGCCTTGTTTAATAGATTATTGTTTGCATAGCCTTCTTCGTTTTCTTGAGGCATATCCATATAGCGTTCGCCATACATAATCTCATATAATTCCCAATTGATAACTGGTCCACCAGCAACACCGACTGTAAAAATATCAGGATGGTCGCACATTAATGTTGTGGTCATAAACCCGCCATAACTCCAGCCATGAGCACCAATTCTGTCCATATCAACATAACCAAGGCTTTTTAAATATTCAATCCCTGTCAATTGATCTTGAACTTCAATAGTTCCAAGTTGTCTGTGAATAATGTTTTCAAACTCAAGTCCTCTGTTAGAAGAACCTCTGTTATCAAGTGTGAACATAATATATCCTTGTTGTGCCATATAATAATCCCAACCGCCAGCATTTAGCCACGAATTTGTAATTAATTGTGCATGTGGTCCTCCATATACATAAACTATTGCGGGATATTTTTTGGTTTTATCAAAATCGGGAGGTAAAACTATTCGGTAATACAAATCTGTTACGCCGTCGTTGGCTTTTAGTGTTCCTACTTCTACATTTCCTAATTTGAATTCTGCAAAAGGATTTTCAGCCTCTAGAATAGTTGAAACAGCTTTTCCCTTAGTATTATAAATTTTGTAAGTATTTGGAACAGTAGAGCTTGAGAAATTATCAATTATATATTCGCCATCAGATGATACGACAGCATTGTGGCTTCCAGAATCTTTGGATATTCTTATCATTGCTCCGCTTGCAATATTAACTCTGTAAATATCAAAATCAATTGGCGTTTCTTTATTTGCTTTTATAATTAAATCTTTGCCATCGGCAGTAAATCCATAAACTTCAATTACTTCATATTTTCCTTTTGTGATTTGTGATATTTGTTTCCCGCTCATATCGTAAAGATACAAATGAGAATACCCGTCTTTTCGGGTTTGCCAAATAAACTTATCAGAGTCCTTAGGTAAAAAGCGTGCAGGATACAAAGGTTCAACGTATTTGTCGTGCTTTTCTTCAAATAAAGTTTTTACAAATTCACCAGTTTTAATATTATACTTATTTAATTTCATGTGGTTTTGCTCACGATTTAAAACTGCTATCAATATAGATTTCTCATCAGGTGTCCAAGCAATATTTGTTAGAAACTGTTCAACGGGTTCGCCAGTTTTAATATAGGTAATTTCGCCACTTGACATGTCATATATGCCAAGAGTAACTTCTTCACTTTTCATTCCCGCCATACAATATTTGACTGGTGCAGGTTCGGCTATTCTTTTATCTGCATTTACAATAGGATAATCTGTTACCATAGATTCATCTTTGCGATAAAAAGCAAGATAGTTTCCTTCTGGAGACCAAAATGTTCCTTTTTCGATACCAAATTCGTTTCGAGAAACTGTTTGTCCAAAAACAATATCTTTATTCCTTTCCGAACTAACCGATATAACTGTCCCCTCTGAGTTTATTATTGATAAATTATTCCCAATAGTGTAAGCAATCATTGAATTAGCATCGCATAAATCTGTATTTTCAGCAGTTTCGCTCAGAGTAAAACATTTCTCAATTTTATTCTTTTTTAGATTAAAATAAACGATATCATTACCATTATTAAAGCTAATCACGTCTTTGTTTTCCCATTTATATGAAGGGAAATAACGCAATTTATCTTTACCTGCATCTAATAAAACAGCATTTATCTTAGATATATCTGTTAAAGACTTTTCTTTTTTTAAGTCTAAAGATTTTTCGATAAGAACAGTATCTTCGATATAAGTAAACACTTTTGCCTCTGGTCTAAATTGTGCTTCTCTAATGCGTTCTGGATAATATTCTCGCCAAACACCAACAATTGCATCGTCGATTGTGAGTTGTTTAGTCTGCGAAAAACAAAGCTGTGTTGATAATAACAACAAACTAATTACAAATAATACCGTTCTTTTCATTATTTTTGATTTTATTTAATTTACAAAATATTGACATTACTTTACAAAGATATATTTTCATGTTAAGAAAAGGACATATATTACTTACTATTTTAATTCTATTAAGTTTTTTTTATGATTGTCAATCTCAGTTGCCAAAAGATTATCAAGCAGAACATGCTTCAAAAAACTTATCGGTTAATCCTAAAATAAAACCAGTAAGTAAAGCCGAAATCTGTTTAAAATCAATGGGATTGGTTAATATTAAAGATTCTTTACCCCTGATAATGATTGATTTAAAATATTCTACAACTGACAATTTTATTGGATTAGATTTTTATGGTGATATCACTAATGCTTTTGTGCAAAATGAATGTTTGATAAAGTTGCAAACTGCATATCAAGTTTTACAAAATAAAAAACCTAGATATACTTTTATTGTATTTGATGCTGTGCGAAGTGTTGAGGCTCAACAACTTATGTGGGATTCGATTGATGTTCCAGTAAATATTAAACATTGGTATGTGGCAAATCCGGCAAGGGGTTCAATTCATAATTTTGGAATGGCTTTAGATATTAGTATTGTTGACGATGCTGGAAATGTGCTTGATATGGGTACGAAATTCGATTTCTTTGGAGAACTTGCCTATCCTAATAAAACTGAATACTTTTATAAAACTGGTGATTTAAGCGAGGAACAATACCAAAACCGAAATTTGTTGATGAGTATTATGGCAGATGCAGGTTTTTATGTTTCAAAAACTGAATGGTGGCATTATAATGCTGGTTCGTTGGATTATTCTAAAAATAAATATCAAATATTTAGCTTAAAAAATTGTGCTGATGACTGAAAATACTAATAAAAGCATGTCTAATTCTGATATAAAAATTGGATTGCCAGCAGTAGCATTTAAGGAATTTCTTAATAATAGACGTACGGTTGTTATTAGTGACCATAATCTTTTCAGGCTGTATCCTGATGTTTTTGACGGCTGCGATAAGATTATTTTGCCTAGTGGTGAAGATGCTAAAAGTCTGAAAACAATAGAAGTTATAATTTCTGAGTTTGTTAAACTTAATCTTGATAGAAATTCATTTATTATTGGGTTTGGAGGAGGAGTAATTTGCGATATTACTGGTTTTGTTGCTAGTATTTTTATGAGAGGACTTAGTTTTGGATTTATTGCTTCTACTTTATTGGCTCAGATAGACGCTGCTATTGGTGGAAAAAACGGAGTTAATTTTGGTAATCATAAAAATTATATAGGATGTTTCAATAATCCTGAGTTTGTTATTTGTGATCCAATTTTGCTTAAAACTTTATCTGATCAAGAATATAAAAGTGGACTGGGCGAAGTTTTAAAATATGCATTAATTACAAATAAAACTGAGCTGTTTAATTATCTTAATCAAAATACTGAATCACTATTAAATAGAAATCAAGACATACTTAAATTTGTAATAAATAAATGTGTTAAGACGAAATCTGATATTGTTTCTGTGGATCTTTTTGATAAAGGATTTAGACAAATATTAAATTTCGGACATAGTTTTGGACATTGTATTGAGAAAATCGAAAATATCCCTCACGGAATGGCAGTAGTCTATGGAATGAAAATAGCTTTACAAATTTCAGTTAAAAAAGGGGTTTTAAATCCCGACCGTCAAAATGAAATTCTAATGCTTTTTGCAAAATTCGGATTTAACCAAGAAATAATTATGCGAGATGAGCATTTTAAAATTTTGGAAGGAGATAAGAAGAAAAACTTAGATTTAATCAAACTTGTCATTATAAACGATATTGGTAAAACCGCCTTTTTAGAATTAAAAATTGACGAAATAAAAGACTTATTAAAGTGATTTTTGATAAAACAAATAAAGGAATTACACTGCTAAATGCTCCTTCTTCAAAGAGTTATGAGCAAAGACTTCTTGTTGCAGCACTTTTATCTCGTGGCGAATGTGTTTTGAATAATCCTGGCAATTCTGATGATGTAATCGCCGTCCGCGAAATTGTTAAGCAACTTGGACTTGAAATCACGGAAACAAATAATACTTTAATTCTTAAATCCACGACCGCATCTAATTCAGAAGTGATTAATTGTGGAGAATCTGCGATGAACGCACGATTATTTGCTCCAATTTCGTGTCTATTTAAAAATCGTTTTACTCTCACAGGCAGTGGTAGTTTGCTTAGTCGTCCTGTTGCCGCAGATTTTTATATTTTTAAGCAAATGGGATGCATTATAGACGACAAAAAATATTTACCATTTAATTTTGAGAAATCTCAACTAAAATCGGGAACTTACAATATTGACGGTAGCAAATCGTCTCAGCTTATTAGTGGTTTAATGATGACTCTATCAGTTATGTCTGGCGATTCGGAGTTAATTGTACATAATCCTGTAAGTGTGGGATATATTTATCTTACTCAGCAAATTATGGACGATGCAGGAGTAAAATGTAATATTATTGCAGATGAATCTGATTATCTAACGATAAATATTTTTGGTAATCAATCATATAAACCTGACACATACACAATTGAAGGTGATTGGAGCGGAGCAGCAAACTTTTTAGTTGCAGCAGCAATTTTTGGCAATTTGGAGATGCGTGGTTTGTCAATGAACTCAAAACAGGCAGATAAAAATATTTTAAAGATATTTGATGTTTCAAATGTGAAATATCAAATTGAAAAGAATACGATTATTGTTAGAAAATCAAAAATTGTGGCCTTTGATTTTGATGCTACAAATTGTCCAGATATTATTCCAATTGCAATTGTGCTGGCTTGTTTTGCTGATAAAACAAGTGTGATAACAGGGGCAAATAGATTAAAGCATAAAGAAAGTTCCAGAGCCGAAGTTATGAAAGAGGAATTGAAAAAAACTGGAATATCAATTGAAATATCCGATGATAAAATATTTGTCAATCCTACGGCAGTTATCAAACAAACAGATTTTAATTCACATAATGATCACCGTATTGCAATGGCTTTGTCTGTTTTTAGTATTGCAATTAATTCTGATTGTATTATTGAGAATAATGAATGTGTAGCAAAGTCTTATCCCGATTTCCACAAAGATTTTCAACGGTTTTCATGTATTTGTAAATAACATTACGTTATGAGCCATTTAATACACACACACACACACACACACATATAATGAAGGAAATACTTATTATAACATCTTTTTTTTCTTAGTACATGACAAAATTTTTGTCATAATCTTTGCTGACCAGAAAATTGGTCATCGCAAAGATATACGCCAAAAATAGCATATCGTTTATTTGTAACCCCAGACTACGAATAAATTCTTGTCTGGGGTTACAAACATTAAGCCTATCCAGGCTTTTTAGATTTTTTAAATAAGCTGCTTTGTAAAAAATGTGATTTTTTGTCATGTACTAAGCTTTTTTTAATAATAAATTGTCTGGCACAATCTGAAGAAAATAAATTCAATTTAGGATTTGAAAAACAAAATGACAGCACTGAGATATCTGACGGATGGTTCCAAAATCAGAACAACTGACCCAAACGGATTTATGATGATACCATTTTATACTTTAGCGTAAGATTGTGATTTGGAAATTTAGTTTCGGTATCTCTTATTATATCGCATGATTTTTAAAACTATAACATATGTGCCACACAATATATTTCAACTATTATTTTTTTATAATCTACTTTTAGATTTTCATCAGTTTAACGTATCTATATTTTGGGATAATAAGTATTGTAGTATTGGTAATCTTATCAGCGAAAATGCACTCAAGTGTCTTAATCCCAAACCCTTACGTTATTTGTTTGAAAATAGTTTCCCGAGACCATAGGGCGAACAAATACACAAAACAACTGAACTCAATGTATTGTGTGGCATAGCCGAAATGAAGTTAATTATAGTATCTGAAAGTGCAGCTAAATCTATAGATATAGATTTAGAAATTATGATAGTCTTTTTGCCTCACTTTAGTATCTTTTTAAAATTCAAACACAGATGAATAAATATTTCTATAATGTTCTCATTCCCAAGTAATTAACTGGATTTAAAGCAATTATGGGTCAGTTGTTCTGATTTTATTTTTTAATTTATTATTTTATGCATCTTCTTCGTTGAAAAATATTGTCGGAATTTTGGCTATGCTTAGTCTTTTCGCATAGTACAAGCAAAAATGATTGAAATGTCCATAATGATGGAACTTCAAGTTCGGTTAATACTCAATTAGTTGGTAAAACATGAACTGAGAAGCAAGAATAGATAATCGTGCCCTTCGATTACGAAGTGTAAAAGCGGTGAAATTCGAGTCGATTACTCAACAACAAACCGCGGAATATCAATGGGCAAACGTGCCAATATTTGATAGTTAAGATAATTACTCATTTCGCTAAAAGATGCTACTGATATCTTATTTTTATTGTGGTTTCCAATTAAGATTACTTCGTCGCCGTTAGCAGCATTTTTAACGTCTGTTATATTAACAGTAATCGTGTTCATTGTTACTACTCCAAGTACATCACATCTTCGACCATGAATAAGAACATGACCTCTGTTACTAAGTGAACGGCTGTAACCGTTATTGTAACCGACTGGAATAATTGCCACACTCATGTCTTTTGCTGCTTGAAAACTGTTTCCGTACCCAACAAATTCACTCTTCTTTATTCTTTTTATAGCCATTATTCCCGATTTCCAGCTTATAACACGTTTTAAACTTGATTCTTTATCTCCGTATTTATTGTTTCGTAAAATCAGAACTTCGGGTGTAGGCCAAAAACCGTATTGAGCAATACCAACCCTTACCATATTAAATCTGGTTTCCGGATATATCAATGTTGCTGAAGAACTTGAAGTATGTAAATATTCGGCAACAATATTGTTTTTTAAAAAATATTTATGATATTTTTTAAAAAGTATAAGTTGATTTTTAACTCTTACATAATTAGCAATACTTTCTGCTCCAGCAAAATGTGTACACATTCCCTTTATCTCAAAATTGTCGGAATTTTCGTGCAAATATAGTATCAAGCTGTCAAACTCATCTGGCTCTATACCTGTTCGTTTAAAACCAGTTTCAAATTCAATATGTATTTTCGCTTTTTTATTTAAGTATTTAGCAGTTTTTACAGCATTTTCAACGCTGGGTAAATCATAAATATAAAATTCGATATCGTTACTAATTACCCATTCAAGCTGTTGGTTGTTGATGAAACCAAATATCATTATCTCAGAAGATTTAGAGGCGTATTTAAATACTTGTTTTGCCTCTCCAGCGGAAAATACAGAGAAATGATTAATTCCGTTTTCCTCAGCGAGTGGTATCATCTGCTCAAAACCATGTCCATAGGCGTTTCCTTTTACCACCGAACTGATTTTTACATTGTCCCCTACAACTTTTTTTAAAAATCTGATATTACTTTTGTATGCTTTTTTACTTATCTCAATGTATGATGTGTTATCCATTTAAATTAATATGTTTTTATAAATTTCAAAAAAGACAGTTATTGCTGTCGTTGTTATTTCATCAGGAAAGTCAAAATTTTCGTTGTGCAATTGCGGATGCTCTTTTCCTGAACCAATGCCGAATAATGCCGATTTATTGTTTAACGTAAAATGGCCAAAATCTTCACTCCAACGAAAAGTTTTGTCTAAAGTCATTAGCGGAATATTAGACTTATAAGCAGCATTTTTTACTAATGAAACACAGTAATCATCGTTAATACTTGCAGGAAAACCCTCTGTATAATCTACATTATATTTGATTTTATGCTTTTTGCAAGTTGCTTTTAATACCGAATTAACATAATTTTTCAGTTTATCCATATCTTCATTCAAATATGACCTAATAGTTAGCATAATATCGGCGTCTCCTGGACTTGTTCCAAAAGCGACTTCACCTAGTTTAGCGTGAATAACCGTGAGAAGCACAAAATCCATGAAAATGTTTTGACTTTTGATATTATTAAATTCAATTATAAGTTCGGCAAGGCACATGTCAGGA
>JAQVPT010000321.1 GCA_028701945.1 Bacteroidales bacterium | reverse complement strand
ATGCCCATAAATCGAGCAAAATAAATATTAAAAATACTTTTTCAATAATCGATTCCCAATTAAGCTTCTTATAAAAATACCAATCGAGAGCCAATAGGACAACCGGCAATGCCAATGCCTGAATTTTAGCCATACTTGCAATAAAAACAAGCAAACTTAACAGCAACAACCACCAAATATTATAATTACTTTTAGTGTATTTACGATAAACCAAAATACTTAACAAACTAAACAACAGAAACAACAAATCTTTGCGACCTGTAACCCATGCCACAGCTTCAACCGATACCGGATGAAATGCAAACAAGGCACAAGTTATAAGCGAAACTACTCTATTATTTGTAAGCTTAGAAACAACAATAAAAACCAAAATAATATTAATTAGATGCAGTAGCAAGTTATGTAAATGGTATGGAGCAGGATTCTGTTTCCAAAGTGCATAGTCGAACATAAAACTGTATAAAGCAAGTGACTTATAACGCTCATGTGTGAAATGATAAGCAATATTTTCTGCATTAATAGTTTGAATTTTAGTGTTCAAAAGTACATTATCATCATCATCCCAATTAACAAAATCTAACTGATTTACAGAAACATATACCCCTATAGTAGCTATAAGAATTAGCAACAAAAAATAATACTGTTTTTTACCTACTTTCATCAGTTCAAATATAAACATAAATATAAATTCTCAACCAATAATTCTTTTAAGATAAAATTTATTTGCTCAAAGTTAAAATATTGTGTATTTTAACTAAATTATGGATTACTGTTTAGTCCAATAGAAATTTGAAGTATTATTAAAAAAAGCTTATGAAACTTTTTACAACTTTTATACTTAGTGTTGCTCTATTCTTTATAGCATACGGGCAGACAGACATAGTTAGCATTTCCGGCTTAGCCGACGAAAACCTCTCGTTTGAAGAAAGAATCTCGTTAGGGAAAGCATACATCGATGGAACTTTTCCGCATTGCGACTTAGACTTTATTGCTCCTAATAAACCAGACATGGAATCTTTTGCCACAAAAACTGAGGCTGAAGAAGCTATGACAAATTGGCTTAACAACTATTCTTACGAAAAAAGACTTTTGGAGTATTACTACGATTTGAAGTATAATAGCACAACATCGGTTGAACTCGAAACATCCAAAAATCAAACACAAAGTTTTAACGAACCGAGTTCTAACTTTGAAAATGCAACTCCATTAGATGGTGGCGAAATTAAAACACTAAGCAGTGAGGAATTCGTTGATGGGCATAATCCGAATATGTCATCAACAAAAGCCGGTACTACAATGACTATTTCTGGCAGTTCTACAAGTGTATGTGTAGGATCAAGCTATTCTGTTACCTGGACATATAATGATGGAGACGGATACGCAGGTACTGCTCAATGGTCAGAAAATGGTTCCACATGGTATAATATAGGTTCAGGCTCAGGGACATATACAAGAAATTATACTATGGATAATGCTACCGGTAGCTATAGGACATTCTACGGAAGAATTTTAGGTAATACTGGTGTTACTTGGTATACAGCCACAAATCGTTATGTTTACCGAAGATATGCTCCTCCCGCACCAATAGTTTCCGGTGGCGGAACCTATTGTGCCAGTGCTACAATCACCGCAAAAGCACCTTGCTCCGGGGAACAAACTTATGGAACAGGAACAACTACCACAAGGTATTCACCACTTTATGGTTATTATAACTATTCACGTAGTGTCTCATTAATTAAAAGTGACGAAATAAGCTGTGCAGGTGGTGGTGGTGGTACTATTTATGGCTTATATGTATATGTTGGCACATCAAATTCGCATACCTTTACAGGTATTCAGATTAGGCTTTCTACAACAACAGCCACAACAGCACCCACAACTTTCCCAACCGGAACATTAGTTTGGAGTGGCAATTATACATTTAGTTCTACGGGTTGGAGGTACTTTGCTTTTACAACCCCTTACACATGGTCATCAGGCAATTTATTGATTGAATGGAGACATGGTTCTACATCTTGGTCTTCTAACTATCCATATTTCAATTATACTGATCAATCGTCTAATTTACAAACATATGGATATAGTGATGCGAGTATGCCTACAACAGGAACCAATACTACACAGAGACCCAATTACTTATTAAATTTCCAAGTTACAAGCCCAACTACATACTGGCAAAACACAAGTGCCTCCGGTACAAGTACAGCTACTCCTTCTACATCGCAATCAGTAAGCTCTAGTGGAACATATTATTTCAGATCCAGATCAAATTATGGCTGCTGGGGTGGCTCAGATGGCGAAACTGTAACTGTTGACCCTCAGACCAATGCCGGTACTATGTCTGTTACCAACACAAGTTTTTGTGCAGGCGGCTCCACACAATTTTCAGCAAGTGGTACAGTAGGCTTCCAAGCATTAGAGCATCAATGGAACGGAACAAGTGGCACATGGAATGATTGGTCAGATACTAATCCATATACTTGGAGTACATCAACAATAGGTACTTTATATGTAAGGAGCAGAGCTAAAAGTGGCGTTTGTGCTACTGCCTATTCAAGTCCTGTAAGTGCAACAGTTGTTCCCGATCCATCAATTACTACACAACCTGTTGGTGCAACTATATGTTCGGGTGCTACACATACAATGAATGTTTCTGCAACCGGCGGTATTTCATTATCCTACCAATGGTACAAAAATGGTTCTGTAATTAGTGGTGCAACAGGTACAAGCTATGCAGCTACAACTACCGGTAATTACTATTGCCGTGTTAGTTCCACAGGTAGTGGTTGCGATGCTATAAATTCTAATACTGTTACAGTTACTGTAAATGCTGATCCTTCTGTTACTACTCAACCAGTTGCCGGAACTATTTGTCCGGGTGGCACACATACACTTAGTATTGGAGCAACAGGTGG
>JAQVPT010000078.1 GCA_028701945.1 Bacteroidales bacterium | reverse complement strand
GTGCTCTTCCGATCTACCGTATAATACTTCATATTGAGAAGGTGGTGATGATGCTTTTGAAGATTTGGACGAATTTAGCGAGAAACTTGCCGAAACCGAAGCTATTGTCATTCTTAGCAATTGTTGGTCCTCAGAATTTATTAAAAATTCATTTATCCTACGATAAGTGCCATATTCATTCATAGAGTAAGAGTAAGGGTCTAAAGTTGCTCTAAATGTTAGATCCAGCATTTTCACTTTGGTTCTTCCACTTACCGATAGCGGAGCCCAGTTCAGACTATCTGCCATTATGTTATAGTTCGTTGAAAAAACCAGAGATTCTAAAAGTTTTATTTTTTTATCTACGGCAGTGCTATCGTTTGGGTTTCGTACTTTCATTTCTAAATTGTTACCCATACTAAAATTTACACTCCCGGCTCCTCCACGTGAAGGGCTTCCATAAGGTAAATTTGCGTAAAGAGAATAAATATAACTCACTGTATCGTATTGACCGGTAGTTCCATTATATTGTATGCGATTGTAATCATCATAATATCCGTACTTTTCGGCACCAAAATCGGGGCGATAACTAAAACTTACATTTGGCGTAATAACATGACGAATAGCTTTTATTTTACCTTTTTTGAAATTAAACATCCCATATATTTGCGTTGACCAATTTACAGCCGCGTTATAATCCCATGCACGTGAAAATTTCGTGTTATATTCTGAAGTCAAAAAACCGATACTGTCGGAGGGGCTTTTGTAATCCCAAAATTGGTTAAACTCTTTAAAATACCATCGTTCTGTATAGTTGAAACTTGGTGCGACTGTTGTGTGTTTTAAGAATTTAAACGAAGTGTTTATAGGAATTTTATGATAAATTCCATTGGTAATATTATCCAAATCAATATCAAAAAATGCAGAATCTGTTGTCTCAACTTTATTTGTCATGCTCATATTATACGAGATCCCTATTTTTTCGTAAAATTTTGTTTTGCCAACTTTCACTTGTCTTTTAAGAGGATAAATTCTATTTACGTTAAATGTAATATCGGGCAAAGTAAGGTTTATTTGTTGAGTTGAGTTGTTTTGATTATGACGCAGAGCGGCTGTTAGGCTAAAAGGTGTTCCTGGCCAGTTTTTACTGTATGAGATACTGGAGGTTTTATTACTAGACATATAATTATTTGCCGAGTATGAGTTGTATTTGTCAAATTGAGAAGAACTAATATTTACATCTGCTGAAAAAGTAGAATTTGGTTTTGCTTTTGCATCTTGTGTAAATCTCCATTTTGCCGAATACATATCGCTATACTGAAAATTTGGCAGTCCCTCATAACCAATTTTGTTTTTATTATAGACTAAAATGAGATTTCCACTATATTTATACCTCACTTTGTAGTTTGTTGTAATTCCAAGTCCCCAACTTCCTTTTGAATAAATATCACCTAATAGTGTGAGATCCATAAAATCGTTAATTGCCCAGTAATAGCCACCTTTACGCAAGAAAAAGCCTCTATTTTCTTCTGTTCCAAATTCAGGTATTAGGATTCCATTTGAGCCTCCTTTTGAGTTTGGAAAAAATCCAAATGGTATGCCTAATGGAGTAGGTATGTCCTCAATCACAAGGTATGCTGGGCCTGATACAACTTTGTCGTTAGGAATAACCTTGGCTTTGCTGATTTTAAAATAATAGTGAGGATGTTCTAAGTCACAGGTAGTAAATTTACCATCAATCATGTGGACGTGACCATTTTCTTGCTTCTTTGTTTTGCCACCATGCAAAAAACTGCCTTCAAATTCGGTTGTAACCTCTTTAATAATCCCTTTTTTACTTCTAAAATTATATCTGATTGTGTCTGCCTCAAACTCTTCTTCTTTATCTTTAAACAGTGGTTTACCCTTTACTATACCTGTGCTGTCTTCAACACCATGGGCGAAAACCTCATTAGTGTTAAAATCCATTTTAATAAAATCGGCAGTTAAATTAATATCCTCATATATCACCACTGCATTACCATATAAATATGCTTTTTGCTTTATGAAATCAAATAACAATGAATCTTCGGCATCGTAGTAAACAGGATAGTCGAAAGCCATGTTAGACTTTGCAATGGGAATAGAATCAACGCTTTTAATCTTGACTTCTTTTATTGTGTCATCAATTTGTGAGCAATTTGATGTGAATGTATTTTCATTGTTAATAGCTGTTATGGTACGAAGATTGTTATACGCAAAACTGTTGTTCGTAAAAACACACCAAACTGTTAATAATAGTATTAACAATTTTTTAAAAAACGATATGAAAAATTTATCTTTGTACAAAATAGAAAATTTGCCCAAAACTAATGAAAAAAACGTTTCGGAAGTAAAAACTAATATGTTTATGACACAAAAATTTATGAATATTATATTGTTGATAGCTTTAGCAATGGTTATGCCAATGTCTTTATTAAAAGCTCAAGCACCTGATAAAAGTAAAATTAGGACAGTTGTGATAGACCCAGGACACGGCGGTTCAGACCCTGGAGCGGTAGGCAAAATCTCGAAAGAAAAGGATATTGCCTTGGATGTTTCGCTTAAATTCGGCAAAATGATTGAAGATAAATATAAAGATGTTAAAGTAATTTATACTCGTACTGATGATAGTTTTGTCGAATTATATAAAAGAGCTAAAATTGCTAATGATAATAATGCTGATATTTTTATTTGTATTCATGTGAATGCATCAACCAGCAGTTCCCCTTATGGAGCCGAAACATTTGTTATGGGACTACATGTAAACGACGCTAATCTTAAAGTGGCAAAACTTGAAAACTCAGTAATACTTAAGGAGGATAATTATGAAGAGCAATATGGAGGATTTGATCCAAATGACCCTGAAAATCATATTATTTTTAGCCTCTTTCAAAATGCTAACTTAACCCAAAGCCTCTTTTTTGCTGGAAAAGTGCAAGACGAAATACGCGATAAAATTAAAAGATATGACCGAGGAGTTAAACAAGCAGGTTTTTTAGTTTTATGGAGAACAACCATGCCATCGGTATTGGTAGAATTAGGCTTTATATCGAACCTCGCAGAAGAAAAATATCTAAATTCAGCTGAAGGGCAAAATAATATGGCAGTTGCTTTGTTTGACGCTTTTAAAAATTATAAAGACCATTATGAAGATAATATTGGCGAAGCATCTGAAATTATTAATCAAACGAATTCTATTCAAAATACAAACCAAGCTGAAGGCAAGCTTATAAGCGAAACGAATAAACCCGAAGCGTCTAACCCGGAACCCGAAAATCCTAAATCTCAATCAGAGCTTGAAAATGAAAAAGGAGTGTTTTTTAAGGTGCAGGTTATGGCATCTTCGCAAAAAATTGAAATTAATTCGCCGAAATTTATATCTTATCAAAATGTTAATGTATATTTGCACAACGGAGTTTATAAATATACAATCGGAAAAGAAACTGATTATAAAAAAATTGTTAAGCTCCAAAATGAATTAAAGTCTGAATTTGAAGGGTGCTTTATCGTTGCATTTAAAAATGGTGAGAGATTTCCTTTAAATCAGGCACGTAGCGAACTGGGACAATAAGGAATGCAGAAATCGAAAAAGCGTTATATATTGTATGGATTGGTAGGAATAATTATTCTTGCTACAGCTTATTGGGGATTAAATTTCCTTAAAGGGACACCTCTATTTAAAAAAACCAATTATTATTATGTTTATTATGACCGTATTGAAGGACTTAATAAATCTAATGCTGTTACAGTAAATGGTTATAAAATAGGACAGGTTGCGGATATTACTTTTTTGCCCGATGATAATATGCAATTGTTGATTACCTTAGAAATTACTAATGAGTTTTTATTGCCCGATTCAACTGTTGCCCGAATATATAGCATGGATCTTATGGGCTCTAAAGGTGTTGAATTGATTTTTGGATCAAGCAAAAATTATCATAAACCAAATGATACTCTGATTGGTCAGGTCGAACAAAGCCTTAAAGACCAAGTTAGTGTACAGATGTTGCCTATTAAAAACCAGGCAGAAGATTTGATGAAAGAAATTGAAAATGCCATTGCGGTTATTACCTATATATTTAACGAAGAAACAAGAAATAATCTTGAAAAAAGTTTCGCCAGTATAAAAACTACGATGGAATATATTGAGCATTCTGCTTTCAGCCTTGATACATTGTTAGTTCAAGAATCTGGTAAAATCTCTCGAATTTTATCGAATGTCGAGTCTATTACCTTAAATTTGCGTAATAATCATGATCAAATATCTAATATTATAAATAACCTATCGAGCTTTTCTGATACTCTTGTCGCTTTAAATATTTCTCAAACCATTATACAAGCAAATAAAGCCTTGGTTGATTTTAATGCAATAATTGAAAGAGTTAATAATGGAGAAGGTTCTTTAGGACAATTGATAAAAGATGACAAATTAGCTAAGCAACTTGAAAATGCTGCCGAAAATCTTGATAAACTGCTTAAAGACTTGCGACTTAATCCTAAAAAATATGTTAATTTTAACCTGATGAATATCGGACGAACTGTTAATGTTTCTGATGAAAGTGAGTTAAGCCGTAGAGATATTAGAGCCATTGAAAATCAAAAACGTAAGGACGAGAAAAATGTTGAGCGAAATCTTAAAAAAGAAGAAAACAAATCGGAGGTAGAAGACTCTAAATCCAAAAATGACGACAGTTCTGATGTATCAAATGCCGATGTTAAATTTATGATACAGATTCTTGCGGCAAGTTCAAAAATTGAGAATGGTTCCGAAGAGTTACACGGTTTTAGCGATGTCGTAGAACTTAAAATTGGTAATAGATATAAATATTATAGTTATCCTCATAATGAAACGTCTCAAACATCATATTATTTAGAAATTGCTAGGCAAGATTTTCCGGATGCCTTTCCTGTAGCAATTGCTGGTAGAAAACCAATTCCTTATTCTTACGGGGTGGGATTATTAGCCGAAAAAGGTAAATAGGCACTATTTGTTTTGTTGTGAATATATTCATATTTCCCCCCCCCCCAATATAATTCGAGTATATTTTAGCAATATGAAGAAGGAAGGATTTAAAAATTAAAAGAGATAAGTTTTTACGAAACCACAAATTAAAGTATAATTGTGTTGCTTTTAACATTGATTAACGATATTGTTACGCTACTTTTGTTGCTAGTCGAAATCTAATTATATTTGCTGTATTTGCAACTTGAATTGTGACGATTGAACTAGGTTAAAATGAAAATAAAGAATATATTGTATAGTTTTAAGTGAGAAGTAATGTCAATGTATAAAAAACAACGTCAAGCTTATATTGGTCTTATACTGGTAACCATTATTATTGGATTATCATTTATTTTTGTAAAAATTGGGCTGAGATATTCTGGTGCTATGGATTTGTTGGCACATCGTTTTACCGCAGCAGCAATTTCTCTAATACCTTTGGGCCTTTTTGGATTTATTAAATTACCTCGTTTTAGTTTCAAAAAAGCCAAGTCATTGCTTTTACTTTCTTTATTTTATCCTTTACTATTTTTTGCTTTGCAAACTTTTGGATTACTGCATAGTTCTGCCTCTGAAGCAGGAATTGTTTTCTCTACAACGCCTATTATTACTCTAATTGCTGCTAGTTTTTTTCTCAAAGAAAAAACTACTTTATTGCAAAAGATTGGAATCGTAATGTCTATTGCGGGTATTTTGTACATAATCTATTATACGGGAGGTGTTTCTGGAAGCACTACCCTGATGGGCGTGTCGCTGCTATTGTTATCAGTATTTGCTTTGGTGGTGTATTACGTTTTGGGAAAAGTAACTAGTGCTAATTTTTCGGCTATGGAAATTACAGTGTGGATGACAATACTTGCATTCATAGTATTTAACGGTTTTAGCATTATTATTCATATCCAAAATCATACTTTGAACCAATTTTTTAAACCCTTGCTTAATATGGAGTTTGTTTGGGCGGTTTTGTATTTAGGCGTACTATCCTCGATGTTAACGGCTTTTCTTACAAATTATGCATTAACCCAGATTCCTGCTTCACAAATTGCAGTGTTCAATAATATTAGTCCTTTGGTTTCTATTGCTGGAGGTATTTTAATTCTTAACGAAACACTTTTTATATACCATATTATTGGCGGGTTATTAGTTTTAGCTGGTGTGGTAATGACTGTTTTTTTTAAATATAAAAATCGCACCCAAAAAATGTAAATAATTGTAAAAAAATAAAAATTAATCAGAAAAAATACCGATATGAATGTTAAACAAATACTGATTGCGTCAATAATCATAACTAGCTTATTAGGTTGTCAATCACAAAAGAAAGAGACAATAAATAAATCGCGTATTGCAATTGCTGGACTAGCTATCGAATGTAGTACTTTTTCGCCAGCACAAACTACTGAAGAAGATTTTCGTGCACGTCGTGGCGAAGAAATATTCTCATATTACCCATTTTTGCATGAAGATTCTGCTACTCGGCAACGGGCACAATATTTTCCTGCATTAAGAGGGCATGCAATCCCTGGCGGAATAGTAACTCGAGAAGCTTACGATACGCTAATGACAGAAATGCTACAAATGCTAAAAGAAAATTTGCCCTATGATGGAGTTTTCCTTGACATACATGGTGCAATGAGTGTAGTGGGACTTGACGACCCTGAGGGAGATATGATTCAACGTGTTCGCGATATAGTAGGTAATGAAACCTTAATTTCTACATCTATGGATTTGCATGGAAATGTGTCGTGGCAACTTGCTCATCAATCTGATCTAATTACTTGTTATCGACTGGCACCACACGAAGATGCAATTGAATCTAAAAAACGAGCATTAGTGAATTTACTCGATCGTTTAGAATCTGGAAAAGGTAAACCTGCATATAAGGCATGGATTCCCATTCCAATTCTTTTACCTGGCGAGAAAACTAGTACACGTATTGAACCAGCAAAAAGTTTGTATGCCCAAGTTGAACCTTTGACAAAGCTAGAAGGTGTGCTTGATGCCGCAATTTGGGTGGGTTACGCATGGGCTGATGAACCACGAAATAGAGCAGTGGTTATGGTTACAGGTGATGATATGCAAGAAGTAAAGCGTTCTGCTGAAATTTTGGCTCAATCATTTTGGAGTGTTCGCGATCAGTTTGAGTTTGTTGCTCCCGTTGCTCCGTTAGATGAATGTTTGGAAATGGCTATCCACAGTAGTAAAAAACCGTTTATTATTAGTGATATGGGCGATAATCCTACTGCTGGTGGTGCTGGGGATGTTACGTGGACTTTGAAGCAAATACTAGAGCATGATGCTTTTTATAAGAAAGCTGGTCCATCCTTGATTTATGCTTCAATACCTGGTCCCAAACTTATCGAAAAAGCAATTGAAGTTGGTATAGGTAATGAGGTAGAGGCTTTTGTTGGTGCAGAAATTGATAATAGGTACGAAGGTCCTGTAAAGCTTAAAGGTATAGTAGAAGCCATTAACTATGGGGACAAAAATGCAGAAACTGAGGTCGTGGTTCGTGTAGGAAATGTGCAGGTTATTGTTACTAAGAAAAGAAAACCATATCATTACGAATCTGATTTTACAAATCTCGGGTTAAGTCCTCGTGAGGTGGATATTGTTGTGGTGAAAATTGGCTATCTGGTTCCTGAGTTGTATGAAATGCGTGGAGATTGGATTATGGCTCTCACTCCTGGTGGCGTTGATCAAGATTTACACCGATTAACTTATAAAAGAATTGAGCGCCCAATGTATCCTTTGGATGAAGATATGGACGACCCTGATTTAACTGCTCGTTTTGTTCCACTTTCACACGAATAGGATAGTAGTTATTCGGAATTTGTGTGCTTATAATCTTTGCTAATTTTGCAACTTAATTTTGAATATATTTATGCGTTTTTTGTTTAATGCAATTATAAAAATTATAGATAAAATTGTAATTACTAACTTTTTTATTCAAAGCTTATCAATATGAATATAGAACGAATTCGATCACTATTTCCAATTACAAGAGAAGCTGTTTATCTTAATAACGCTTCGCAATCTCCTCTAAATTTATTGGTAAACAATAGGCTTCAATCACATTTGGCAACAGAATTAAATCCTGTGGGTAAAAAAGCGTATTCTCGTAATGATACTCGTGTTTTATTGTCGAAGTTGTTAGGTGGTTCGCCAGAAGAATATGCTTTAGTAACCAGCACTGGAGTCGGTATTGGCATCGTGGCTCAAGGTATAGATTTTAAAAAAGGAGACAATATCGTAGTTCCTGAATGCGAACATTGGAATAATACCTTTCCGTGGTTGCATCTTAAAAAGCAAGGGGTTGAGATTCGATTCGTAAAACTTAATGAGGATAATAGCATTGCTCCTGCGGCAATCGAAAAGCATGTTGATCATAGAACACGTGTTGTGGCAATCGCTGCTGTGAGATTTAATAGTGGTTTTAGACCAAACTTGGCGATGATTGGAAAAATAGCTCATGAAAAAGGAGCTTTGTTTCTCGTGGATGTGGCTCAAGCAGCAGGTATGATTCCAATTGATGTTGAAAAAGATCAGATTGATGTGATGGCGGGTTGTGGTTTTAAATGGTTACTTGGAATGCACGGAACAGGATTCTTATATGTTAGCAAAAGAGTCGTTAAGATGATTGAACCAGTTCTACCCGGAATGTTTGCTGCTGATAACCATTTCGACAAACTTTCTTATTATGATGACTCTAGAAAATTTGAGACAGGTACAATTGCTTACTCGCTCTTTGATGCTTGGTCTGCGGGACTTGAATTGCTTCTTGATATTGGGATTAAACACATTTACAATAAAGCTTTAGAAAATACCGATTTAATAATTGATGGACTCCGTGAAAAGGGATATCAAATAGTAACGCCAACAAAAAATCGAGAGGAGAGAACAGCAATCGTTCATTTTAATACAGGCTCATTTGAAACTACTAAAAAGCTTTACAAAAAACTTATAGATAAGAACGTGCTGGTTACATTGCAGTTCGAGAATATAAGAATAAGTCCAAATTTTTTTAATACAAAAGAGGAAATAGAAATATTCTTAAATTTGGTGTAAGTCTGTGTAATCTGTGTGAATCCCATAGGGTTTGTTAAATAATAAATATCCCATAGCGAGATATTATATATTTGGAAGTATGAGGGCTTTTATTTAAATTTGTAACAGTTTAACCAGAAAAGCACACAGATTATTAATTTAAAATTATGGCACTAACAATTTTAGCTACAGGAGATATTCATATTGGAAAAAAATCATCCAGTATTAAACGGAATGCTGAAGAAGGTGCTACAAAATACACTTGGAATAGAATAATTGATTACGCGATTAAGAATAGCGTTGATGTATTAGCACTTACAGGAGATATTGTGGATCAGGATAATCGCTACTTTGAAGCTATTGGTCCATTGCAATCTGGTTTTGAAAGATTAAAGCAATCAAATATTGCAGTGTATATGGTTGCAGGGAATCACGATTTTGATGTGCTAACTCAGTTAGTTGATTCTGAAAGATACGACAATGTGCATTTATTAGGCGCTAATGGTATATGGGAGATAAAGATGTTTTCCAAGGGCGAAGAAAAAATACAGTTTATTGGTTGGTCGTTTCCAAATCGCCATGTTAGCGAAGATCCGTTTTTGAAATTTGAGATGTCTGAAATAAATCCAAATATAACGACAATAGGACTTTTGCATGGAGATGTTGGTGTTGCTGATAGTAAATACGCACCAATCGAATTTAATAATTTTATGTCTCATCCAGTACAGGCTTGGATTCTTGGACATATTCATAAACCACAAATTCTAAATAATTCAGAACCAATTGTGTATTATCCTGGTTCGCCACACGCATTAAGTGCTAAGGAATATGGTGTACATGGACCGATTTTACTTACAATTCAATCGCAAAAGGATATACAAATTGAACAAATTCCTTTGTCACCAATAAGGTACGAAAGTATTTCTGTTGATATTACTGATAAAACAGATGAAGCTAGTGTTCGAGATGCTGTAACTTCACAATTATTCGAAGATGCTCAATCAAAAATAGTCGAATTAGACAGAGTTTCCTTTTTGATATATGACATAATACTTACGGGGCAACATAGCAGAATTAGAGATTTAGAAATATGGATAAGTCCAATCGTTGATGATTATGATCAGGAAATAGACTCAACTGGAACTCGAATTTATGTGCGAAAGATATTGTTTGATGTCCAAGCGAAAGTCGAAAATATGCAAGAACTGGCGCAGGAGTCATCACCAGCTGGTGTTTTAGCTAGAACTATTATTGCACTTCAGAGAGGCGAGACTACCGATTTTGCTGATAATTTGCTTAAAGAATGGAAGCCAGTCCGTGATTCTATCCGAGAGTCAGGCACTTATCAGCCTTTACGGACAACTGAGAGGTTTGAGCTGGAACAAAATAAGGAATCTAAACAATATATTTTAAAGGAATGTAACAGAATCCTTACTGAACTAATTGAACAACAAAATTAATGAGAAAAGTTCCTTACATATTAAAAGATCTCTCTATTCGTAAAATGCCTGGATTTCCTAGAGGTTTAGAATCTATTAGTGATTTAGCAAGTAATATTAATATTATTACAGGAGTAAACGCTTCTGGTAAAAGTTCGATAGCACGTGTTATCCAGCAGCTTATATGGCACGACGACACTAAAGGATTAGAAGTTGATGGTTCAGTTATTCTTGATGAGGATTTATGGGGGATAAAAATTGATTCGGAAAAAGTAATTGTTCAGCGAAACGGAAATCAAGATCAAATTAATGGGCTACCCACCTTAGAAGGTCAGCATCGTTATTTGTTGGCTTTGCATAAATTGGTTGAAGGGAAAGAAAATGACTTGGCTAAAGAGATTGCCAAACAATCTATAGGAGGGTTTGATTTAGATGCTGCTCAAAAGAATTTAGGATATTCATCAAAAAGTTCTAACAGAAGTATCTCAGAATATAAAAAGTTTGAAGAAGCTGAAGGCAATTATAAAAATGTTAGGGATCAACAACGGGAACTGAAAAAAGATGAGGGGAAACTCATTAATCTGAACTTAGAAAAAGATAATGCTCAATATGCAGCGAGATTAAATGAGTTTTACAATAAACTTGCTGATTATTTAGAGGCAAACTCAGAATACACGCAACTTCTTAATCAGATGAATGAGTTTCCAGAATCAATGGAGAAACTTTCTGGGGAAGAATATACACGCATTCAGGAGTTGGAAAGTGATATCGAAGAATGCCAAAGCAAAATTGAGAAAGCTAAGGATGAAATTGCAAAAAGTCAAAAGGGACTAAAACTCTTAATTATCCCTGAAGATGGAATTAATGATAAGACAATAAGTGAAATTGAAAAGAGACTAGAGCTACTAAGCGATTATGAACGCGATATTCGTGATTGTGATACGCAAATTGCTAGGTTCGAATCTGTTGAATCAGAAGCATTAAAAGGTATTGATACTTCGATAAATCCGAAAGACTGGAAGACTTTAAACATTGATGATGTAAGCGGACTTGACAAAATGCTGCAAGATGCACATCAGGTATTAGGTGAAAAGGCTTTTTTGCTTAAAGAAATTGAATTCTTAGAGGAAGAAGCGAAAAAATATGAAAAAAATGATCGAGGTTCAGAGATATTTATTCAGGGAATAAAAACTCTAAGTGATTGGTTGAAAGAACCGACAAATACTATCGGAATACCTCTCTCAGTAGTGATTTTAATTTCATTGTTAGGTCTTGTAACTGCATTGGTTACGTTATTTGTTGGATGGGTAGGACTATTGGGAATTGTTTTGATTGCTATTGTTCTTTTATACGCTTATTCAAAAAGTAGCAAAAATTCAAATTCAATTAGTGTAAGAGAAAAATATTTTATTAATTCCGGTATTAAGCCACCATCACATTGGAATACGGAAAATGTAGTCAGTCGAATTTA
>JAQVPT010000077.1 GCA_028701945.1 Bacteroidales bacterium | reverse complement strand
GTAAATACAGATCCTGATAATTGTACAGCAAGCGGCGTAATTCTCGGAACACCAATAACAGACGATAATTGTACTGTTGCAAGTGTAACTAATGATGCTCCAGCTATCTTCCCAATCGGAACAACAACTGTAACTTGGACAGTAACTGACGGCTCAGGTAATATTGCAACTTGCGAACAACTTGTAACAGTAACAGATATCGAATTACCAACAATAATATGTCCAACCGATGTAGAAGTAAATACAGATCCAGATAATTGTACAGCAAGCGGTGTAATTCTTGGAACACCAACAACAGACGATAATTGTACTGTTGCAAGTGTAACTAACGATGCTCCAGCTATCTTCCCAATCGGAACAACAACCGTAACATGGACAGTAACAGACGGTTCTGGTAACATTGCTACTTGTGAACAACTTGTAACAGTAACAGATATCGAATTACCAACAATAACTTGTCCTACAAATGTTTCAGTAAATACAGATCCTGATAATTGTACAGCAAGCGGCGTAATCTTAGGAACACCAACAACAGATGATAATTGTACTGTTGCAAGTGTAACTAACGATGCTCCAGCTATCTTCCCAATCGGAACAACAACCGTAACTTGGACAGTAACTGACGGCTCAGGTAATATTGCAACTTGCCAACAACTTGTAATAGTAACCGACAATCAAATGCCTGAAATAACTTGTTTAGATGATATATCAAGTTGTTCTAATGTAATTGATCTTGGAACTCCAGTAGTTTTTGATAATTGTGGAATTGATAATGTTACAAATAATGCACCAGCTGTTTTCCCAATAGGAGAAACAACAACAGTTACATGGACAGTTACTGATGTAAATGGAAACGAATCTTACTGTCAGCAACTAGTAAGCGTATCTTATTTAGATATTGATGTAACAGCTTCTTCTCAAGTTACATGTTTAAATGACTCTGATGGTGAAATTACTGTAACAGTAACAGGTGCTCATGGAGATATGGCTTATAGCTTAAATGGAGGTATTCCTCAATCATCAAATATATTTACAGATTTACCTGCTGGTACTTATACCATCGAGGTTTCTGACGACAACGGTTGTTCTTTAATAACTGACGCTGTTGTAATAGCTAATCCTGTTCAAATAAATGTAACTACTGATGCAGATTCTCAAGTATCTTGCTATAATTCAGAAGATGCAACAATTACTATAAATGCAACAGGAGGTACAGGCGATTTAACCTATATCTTAAATGGTGTGTCCCAATCTTCAAATGTCTTTAATAATTTGATGGCTGATACTTATACAGTTGAAGTGGTTGATGAAAATGGATGTTCAGTAGTAGCTGACGCTGTAATTATTGCTAATCCAGAACAACTTGAGGCAAATGCAAGTGCAGACTTACAAGTATCTTGTTTTGATGCAAACGATGCAACACTTACAGTTAGTGCAAATGGCGGAACTGGAATGTACACTTATGTTTTAAACGGTGGAATTTCACAATCATCAAACATATTTGAAAACCTTTCAGCAGGTGTTTATACTGTTCAGGTAGTGGACGAGAATGGATGTTCTGTAATGACCGAAGCACAAACAATTACTAATCCATCTGCAATAAACGCAAGTGTAAGCGGAGATGATATGGTAACTTGTTTTGGAGCTGATGATGCGACATTAAATATTAGTGCAACTGGTGGAACTGGAGAATACTCATATAGCCTTAATGGTGGAGAATCTCAAATGTCAAATGTATTTGAAAATCTAACAGCTGGAGAATATACAATAATGGTAACTGACGAAAATGGTTGTTATCAGATTGTTGAAACCACAATAGGTTCACCAGAAGCGTTTAATTTAACTTATAATTCTTATTGTGAAACAGGGGCTGTTGGAATACATCTTAATGCTACTGGTGGTACAGAGCCTTTTACTTATTCAATTGATGGAGGTGCAACTTATCATGAAACAGGTAGTTTCGCAGACTTAACTAATGAAACATCACTATTTATTGTTGCGACAGATGCAAATAATTGTGTAAGTCCTGTGATTGAAGTTCCTGTTGAGAGTTTAAATACACTAGAAGCAACAGCGAGCGTTATAAATCATAATAATTGTTATGGAATGAATGATGCTGTTGTTGAGATGGATATTTCAGGAGGCGATGCTCCTTACATATTTACCGTAAATGGTAATCAGGTATATTATGATAGTATCTTGAACAACCTTGCTCCAGGTAACAATGTAATCACAATTAGAGATTCTCATGGTTGCCCTGCTGAAACAGAAGTAAACATTATTGCAAGCGAGCCAATTGAGTTTGAGCTGGTTTCTAAAACTAATGCTGACTGTAATGGAAACAATAATGGAGCAGTAGAGATTGAAGTTATCGGTGGATTTGCTCCGTACGATTATATTTGGGATAATGGATCTAATCAGAATATTGTATCTGGATTGAATGTTGGTGCTCATACTGTTACTGTTACAGACCTTAAAGGTTGCGAAGTAATTTATGAAATAATAATTGATACAGAGCAGATTTCTGAGGTGCCTGAAGTTCACAACGTGTTTACTCCAAATAATGATGGACAAAACGATCTCTTTACAATTAAAAACATTGAGCTGTTCCGTGAAAATGAACTTGTTGTTCTCAACAGGTGGGGTAACGAAGTTTACACTAAGTCTTCTTATAATAATACATGGGATGGTAGTAATTTGAGTGAAGGAACTTATTTCTACATATTAAATGTAAAAATGTGTGATGAGGTAAAGACAATAGATGGATATATCACAATCTTAAGGTAATCAGTTTTAACGTTTAACAATTAACAAGATGAAAAAAAATTATATATTAGTTATTTTAGTATTATTGACAATACAGGGTTTTGCGCAGCAAAGCTCTGTATTTAATCAATACATTTTTAATCCAATGACAATAAATCCTGCTTACGCAGGAACAAAACAATGGACAAGTATAAATTCGGTTTACACTACGCAGTGGACAGGTCTTGACGGAGCACCATCAACTCAAATGATTAGTATAGAAGGAGCACCAACAGAATCAATGGGTTTGGGTTTACAGTTTATTAATGATAGAATAGGTGCACAGTATCAACAGTCGTTGCATGGATCTTACTCTTACATTTTAAAATTAAATGATAAGTTTAAACTTTCTATGGGTTTAGCAGCAGGTATTAGTTATTTTACTTTGGATGGAACAAAACTCAACGCCGAAACAATTGATGATGCTGCAGTTCCAATAACTAGGGTAAATTCACTTCGCATTGATCCTAAGTTTGGGCTATTTCTTTATTCCGACAGGTTTTATGCGGGATTATCTTCTACCGATTTATTGGGAGATTTAATTCAAGCTCCTGACGGTTTTGCGGTTGCACAACAACGACATTATTATCTTACAGCGGGTTATGTATTTGATCTTGGTGAAGACATTAAGTTAAAGCCAAGTTTCCTTATCAGAGAAGACTTTAAAGCTTTGACAAATTTTGATGTCAGTACATATGTTTTATTCAAAGAAACATTCTGGTTAGGAGCAACTTATAGATTTGGTGCCGATTTGGTATCAAGTGAGACTCTTGATAATAGTCTTAAATCTCGAGACGCTCTTGTGTTTATGACTGAATGGAATATAAATCCAAGTCTTGTAATTGGATATGCATATACTCATAGTTTAACCGCTTTGAGTGGATTCTCAGGCCATGAAATAATGCTAGATTATACTTTACCAAGAAAACTTGAAACTAGGATGAAAACACCGAGGTATTTTTAAAGAATAACTATTTTAGAGATTTTTCATTAAATGAATATTAGGTAACTGAGCGAAATCGAAGGCGCCGCAACAAAAAGAAAAGATTATGAAAATAAATTACACAATATTTAAAATGTTTCTTCCTTTACTGTTAATTTTGGCGGTAAATGGTGTACAAGCACAGTCTAATGCAAAGGCCGAAGAACAGATGCAGAAGTATGAGTATTTTCAAGCAATTGAAACATATCAAGAGCGTTTTGAAAAGCATCCAGCCACTTCCCAAGAAATTCGAAATGTAACATATTGTTATATGCAGGTTAATGATACAAAATCTGCAGTTAAATGGATAGAAAAACTTGTAAACACTAATGAGGCAAAAGCTGAAGATGTTATGATTTACGCTGATTTACTTAAATCGGAAGGTCGATACTCGGAGGCAAATGTTCAATATGAGAAGTATAAAACTTTAATTCCCGCTGAAAGTGAAATTGTTGATAAAAAGATACAATCTTCGCGAGATGCAATTTCTTGGACAAACGAACCCGATTTTTTTGTTGTCAAAAACGAAGAGAAATTTAATTCCGATAAATCAGATTTTGGATTAATTGCTTTTGACGATAATTTCTTTCTTACATCTGATAGAGTCTCGAAAAACATGCCTCCCACAAATAATAATGTTTATGGCTGGACAGGAAATCCATACTTAAAATTGTATGAAGTCAAAATGAAGAAATCTGATGTTGAAGAAATTAATTTTATTAAAGAAATTAACGACCAGTTTCATAATGGGCCGAGTGTTTTTGCTGAAAATAACAATAAAATATATTTTACAAGGACAAAAACAGTTAAACAGACTCAAAAGACAACTAATCCCGACCCGACAAGTTGGTTTAATGATTATGAAAGTGATATTTATACTAATCGACTTGAAATTTATTCAGCAAAACTTGTTGACGGGAAATGGGATGAAATAATTCCTTTTGAGAATAATAATGCAGATCTTTATTCAACAGGTCATCCTGCATTGTCGCCAGATGGAAAAATATTTTATTTTGTTTCAGATATGCCAGGTGGTATAGGTGAGACAGATATTTATTATTGCGAAAAAAATGCTTCGGGGAAATGGGGTAATCCTAGAAATGCTGGAGATAAAATAAATACTGCTGGGAAAGAGGTTTTTCCTTTTGTAGATAAAAATGGAATATTGTATTTCTCAAGTGATGGTCATGCAGGAATGGGCGGTTTAGATTTGTTTAAATCTACAGGAAGTAAAAACAGATGGTCTGAACCTGAAAATCTCAAATATCCAATAAATTCACCAAAAGACGATTTTTCAATATTTGTTGTTGAATCTGATAGTATTGGCTATTTTTCGTCAAATCGTTATGGGGGCTTAGGCAGTGATGACATTTATAGTTTTGTTTATTCGCCTCCACCTCCACCTGTTCCTACAGAGTTGATACTTGTTGTAAACACTTATGAAAGAATGGACGATGGGACCATTGTTGCTTTAGCTGGAGTTGATGTACATTATCATATTAATGGAGAAAATAATTCAATTTCGATTGAGGAGTCATCTCCTGGATTATACATGACCACTTTGGATTGTGATGCTAAATTTATTGTTCACGGAATTAATGAAGGTTATTTTGCTCAGGTATTAAGTTTTGAAACAGTTTGCGAAACAATGCATGATACAATTTATGCACAGTTAATTTTTGATAAGATCGTTATTAATAAGGCAATTGTAATCGAAAATATTTACTACGATTTTGACAAGTGGAATATTCGAGAAGATGCAGCAATAGAATTAGATAAAATTGTTAATTTACTTGTTGAGAATCCTTCTATTATTATTGAGTTAGGCTCTCATACTGACTCACGAGGATCCGATTCTTATAATAAAACACTTTCACAAAAGAGAGCAGAGTCCGCAGTTCAGTATATTATCGATCATGATATTTATAAAAACAGAATTACTGCAAAAGGATATGGTGAAACAGATCTAGTTAATAAGTGTTCTAATGGTGTAAAATGCTCTGACGAAGAACACCAGATGAATCGTCGTACAGAATTTAAAGTTACAGGCTTTAGTAAAGAACAGCCTGTGATATATAGTACAGAAGAATAAGATTTTTCAGTGTTTTTTTCCTTTTAAGACGGGGCTTTATGCCCCGTCTTTTTTTGTAAATACATTTTTAAAATTATACTATTATTTAATGATTGCTCAATGTTATACCTAAATTCATTTTTATAGCTAATTCAGGTTATCAGAAGTCTGTCAAATTTCTTTTCGCCAAAATACCGTTGATTAAACATGTAGCACAATTCATTGAGATAGCTCTGTAAGTATTCTTGCTGAAATTCTCCCTGATTTAAAGACTAGTCTTAAATTTGCAGTAGAATTTTGACTTTACATTGCCGACAAAAATAAAACAAATCTTATTTCTGCTAATAAATTTGAGGCAATGTAAACGTCAGTAAAGATTACAAAACAAGACCACAAAATTGGAAGATGGAAAGTAAAAAAACATTAGCCTTTCATGAGACCTCATTTGGATACTGGGCGATAAAATCTAATAGATTCATAAATGAAAGTTTTTTTAATTGCACTGCAAAAATAAATAATTTAGGTAAAATATTGAGTATTCATTTTATATTAATACAAAAAGTCGGAAGATTTATCTTCCGACTTTTTGTGCGTTAATACTGACTTTTATTGTAAATAAATTATCTTATTTGATAACTCCTAATTCCTTACCTACTTTTCCAAAAGCTGCAATAGCTTTATCGAGATGTTCAACTTCATGAGCAGCAGAAAGTTGTACTCTTATACGAGCAAGATCTTTTGGAACTACTGGGAATGAAAAACCAATTACATAAATTCCTTCGTCAAGAAGTTTTGCAGCAAAGTTTTGAGCTAGTTTGGCATCATACAGCATTACTGCACAAATTGCAGATGCGGTAGGTTTGATGTCGAAACCCATTTTGCTCATCTTCTCCATAAAATACTCAGTGTTGCTATGTAATTTGTCTTGTAAATCATTTGTTTCACTCATCATTTCGATCATCTTGATACCAGCGGCAGCAACCATTGGCGGAATAGAGTTAGAAAACAAATAAGGACGTGATTTTTGTCGTAACATTTCGATGATTTCTTTTTTACCTGTTGTAAAACCACCAATAGCACCACCAAAAGCTTTTCCTAAAGTTCCTGTGATAATTTCAACTTTACCTTTAAGATTAAAATGTTCAGTAACTCCGCGTCCAGTATGTCCAACAACTCCAGCAGAGTGCGACTCATCAACCATTACCATTGCATTATATTTATTGGCAAGCTCTATAATTTTGGCTAATGGAGCAACATTTCCGTCCATCGAAAAAACGCCGTCGGTAACAATAAGTTTGTATCGAGTATCTTTTGCTGCTTGTAGTTGTGTTTCTAAGTCTTTCATGTTAGCGTTTTCGTATCTGAATCTCTGAGCTTTGCAGAGCCTAACGCCGTCAATAATTGAAGCATGATTTAAAGAATCCGAAATAATAGCATCTTCTGGACCTAAAAGTGGTTCAAAAACACCTCCATTTGCATCAAAACAGGCTGCATATAAAATTGTATCTTCTGTACCGAAGAATTCTGCAATTTTGCTTTCGAGTTCTTTATGAAGGTCGCCAGTTCCACAAATAAATCTTACCGATGACATGCCATATCCATGAGTATCTAAAGCTTTTTTTGCTGCTTCGATTAATTGAGGGCTGTTTGATAATCCAAGATAGTTATTGGCACAAAAATTAAGCACCTTTTTTCCTGAGCTTACTTCTATTTCGGCACCCTGAGGAGAAACAATAATTCGTTCTGATTTGTATAATCCAGCCTCTTTAATATCTGAAATTTCTTTTGATAAAAACTCTTTAAATTCTTTGTACATATTTGTATTTTTTTAGTGATTACAGATGAACTTCAAAAGTACAATTTCTCTTTAATTAAACAAAGATTAATTGTCAGTAATTCGAAAAAATATTTGATTTAGACAATGATGATTTTCAACAAGTGTTTGTGTGGTTTTTTGTCTTTATACTGCAACTGCTGTGCTGGTTGATTTACAGCACTTTTAGAACTCGCAATCTTTGCTTCGTTTTTTTTTAATAAAAAGATTTAAAATAGAATTATTGTATTATCTTTGCAGCCCAGTTCGAGAAACTGGAATATTTAATAACTAAAATTAAATGAATTATGGCAGTTAAATTAAGACTTGCAAGACACGGTCGCAAAAGAAAACCTTATTATTACATTATTGCAGCCGACAGTAGAACTCCACGTGATGGAAAATTTATTGAAAGAATAGGATCGTATAATCCTATAACTAATCCAGCTACTATCGAACTAGATTTTGATAAAGCTCTAGATTGGATGATGAAAGGTGCACAACCTACCGACACTGTGAAAAGAATTTTATCTTACAAAGGTGTTTTAATGAAAAAACATCTCTTAGAAGGTGTAAAAAAAGGTGCATTTGCTGAAGCTGAGGTAGAAATACGATTTAATGCTTGGTTAGAAGAAAAACAAAGCAAAATTTCTGCGAAAATCTCTGACCTTTCTGCAAAAGAACGCGCCGAACTAAAAGCTAAGCTTGAGGCAGAAACAAAAATTAAAGATCAAAGAGCACAGGCAATTGCGAAAAAATATGCTAAAGAAATAGAGGCAAAAGCAGAGGCGAAAGCTGAAGCAATTGTAGAAACTCCAGTTGAAGAACCTAAAGCTGAAGCAGCCGTAGAAACTCCAGTTGAAGAGCCTAAAGCTGAAGCAATTGTAGAAACTCCAGTTGAAGAACCTAAAGCTGAAGCAACTGTAGAAACTCCAGTTGAAGAACCTAAAGCTGAAGCAGCCGTAGAAACTCCAGTTGAAGAGCCTAAAGCTGAGCAAGAAGACAAAAAAGAAGAATAAGTCAATGAAATTTGACGAACTCGAATTGTTTGAAGTTGCAAATGTTTTAAAACCTCACGGGTTAAACGGATACATTAGCATTAAAACTATTGAGAATTATTCTAATAAAAATTTTAATATTGGGATGCCGGTATTTCTTAAAACAGAAGGAATACCGGTTCCTTTTTTTATTGAAGAAATGAAAAGTTCGGGAGGAAATCTTGTTCTTAAATTGAAAAATATTTCTAGTAGTGAACAGGCTGCACGATTTCGGAATTCAACAATAATGATTACAGAGAATAATTTAATTGAAAACGAATCAGAAGAAATCCCACAGTCAGAATTAATAGGGTATGCGGTGTATGATGCGAAATATGGCTTTATTGGCAATATTAGTTTATTTAATGACATTCCCGGAAATCCAGTTTTTGAAACTACTTTTGATAATAAAACCATAATTATTCCTTTCATCGAACAAATAGTAATCGAAATAAATAAAGACACAAAGACACTAAAAATTTCTGCTCCCGACGGCTTGATTGATATTTATCTTAATCAGTGAGGCAATCTTTTGTATCTCCTTAATTTTTAATTATTTATTGCATATATTTGTAAAATGTATAATGCAACCTTTTTTTATGTTAAAAAGTCTCAAACTATAGCTACGAAAAATGCCTGACTTATCAGAAATAATTGCCGGCTGCAAAAAAATGGAAAAAAAATCGCAAAGATATCTATATGATATGTATGCTCCTTTGTTCCTTGGAATTGCATTTAGGTACAGTAAGTCGAGAGAAGATGCTGAGGATATTCTGCAAGAGTCTTTTGTGAAGATTCTTACTAGAATTGAACAATATAGTGAAACAGGTTCTTTTGAAGGTTGGATGAAAAGAGTTTTGGTAAATACTGCCATAAGTCATTATAGAACATCGCAAAAACACGATTTTCATAAAGACTTTGATAATATTGCCGAAATTAATATAGAAAATTATGAGATGGGCAGTAGTGAGTTTACTCGTGATGAATTATTAAAGAGCATCAATCAACTGCCGCCAGGATTTAAAATAATTTTTAACCTTTATGCAATAGAAGGGTATAAACATCGCGAAATTGCCGAAATACTTGACATCTCTGTGGGTACGTCAAAGTCCCAGTATAGTAGAGCAAGAGCATTGTTACAAACAAAACTAAAAGTATTAAAAACTGAAAAGACTAAGTAGAACATATAAGTGAAAAATAAACAAAACATAGAAGACGTTTTTCGTTCGGAATTTGAAGGATTTACTCAAAAACCATCGGATAAGGTTTGGAACAGCATCAATAAAAAGATGATTGGTCATCGCTTCGAAAGTTTGTACCAAAATGCGTTTAAAGGTTTTAAAATGGCTCCCGCAGAACAAACGTGGCGTAGAATTGCGACTGCAGTATGGTTTAATCGCTTTATCCACTTTAGCCCTTTCCATTTTAATATTTATTACGTAGGCATAATTCTTACTGCAGTTGTAGGTACTGTTGTTACTGTAAACAATAATCCCAATATGGATTTTTTCCATTTTGACGATAAATTTGCTAATGTCGATAAAACAAAAATTGAGAAAGTCGAAAATACAGATAGTAAACTTGACATTTGGAATTTACGAAATACAAAACCCAATTACTTTGAATTAAGTAATGAGGATATTGATTTTGAAAAATTAGAAAAGTCTATTATTCAAGTTGAAAATGTTGTTGTCCAAGAAAACACAATTCTCTATCAAGCAAAAGAGCAAGAAATTATTGAGCAAAACATAATTGATAATTCAATTCAAACGAATCAAATACAAAAAGAATTTACTGCTAATAATACAACAAATATTATTGAAAATCAAAATGAAATATTTCAAAAACAGCCGAATAATACTTATTTTAAATTAAATAAACTTATTAGAAATAATATTTATACACTCACATATAAGCCAACTGTATTTGATATTGCCGATAGAGTAATTAACGGGATACCTAAATTAGATGTGATTTCTTATGATACTCTCGGTGTTGATTATAAAGGGAAACCTATAATTTCTGAAAAATCTTATTTTGCTTTGGATATTTTCTTTGCTCCTTTTCTGCAAAATTATAATACTGCATTATTGAATACCGAGTTACAAGCAAATTTCGACACATACAACAAAAACATTACTCCACATTTATCATTTAGTGCAGGCATTGGCATTGCCTATTCGTACAATAAATTTCGACTTGAAACAGGAGTAGCGTATCAACAATTGCATGAGAACTTTTGTGCAAATATTAATTCGTACGAAACAAGTACTCAAAACTATTATAATCATTTTAATAATTCGGTATGGGAGCCTTATATGATTCTAATTCTAGATATTGATGAGTTTATTCAAGGTAATATTGTTTATACAGAATATCATGATTCGATACTTGCTATTGTTCCCGATAGCACACTAATCAGTATTACCGATTCGGTTTTGGTAAGTAAAGACCTAAATGCGGATAATATTTATCACCTTATTGATGTTCCATTGGTTGGAGGTTATGAGTTTGATTTTGGCAAATTTTCTTTCACTCCTAAAGCTGGAATGATTACTAGTATTTTAATTTCAAGAGAAGGTAAATATTATAATATTGCACAAAATGATGTTGTTGAAACCTCTAATTGTCCTGATACAAAATTTATGTTTGATTACTATGGAGCAATAAATTTGCAGTATAAAATTGGAAAACATATTGCAATTTATATTGAACCACATTTAAGGGGAGGTATTAACTCTAAATATCAAAAATCTTATGCTGTAAGTCAGAAGAGCCAAAAATACGGTTTAAAAACTGGTGTATATCTCAAATTTTAATGAGTATTATAAAAGCAAATATTGTTTTAACGTTGCTATTATGGCTTTCTGTTGATTTAATAGCGATTTGTGATTCTGATTTTGATTATCAGAATTCATCAGGCTTAATAATTAATTTTGTCAACCAGTCGTCAAGTGAAAGCGAAGGAACAACTCATTATTATTGGGATTTTGGCGATGGAAACACAAGTTTTGAACAAAACCCTAGTCATACTTATAGTGCCCGAGGAATATATACAGTTAATCTTAGCATGATAACATCCGATTTGTGTTATGATTATGAAATTCGAGAAATCTATGTTGGGATTGCACCTCCTTCACCTTATTGCGAACTCGAAATTTTATTCGAAACTCAAAATGCGACTGCTCCTTTTTACAATAATGGACGAGCTTATGTATATGGTTTTTCAGATATGCCGTGTTGCTACTATGCTTATTGGAGTAATGGTATGGAGGGAGAAATTATCTCTCATTTA
>JAQVPT010000076.1 GCA_028701945.1 Bacteroidales bacterium | reverse complement strand
GATTCATTTAAGGATACTAAACTCATTTTAGCTGAAGCAAAACCAGGATCAGCAACAATATCATAAGTGAAAAGTTTCTTTAAGGAAACTGTTCCATCAGATTCGGTAATACCAGCGGCTCTAGATGTAGCCATGCAAACTACCTCATCTCCTCGCTCCAAAAGCACATTCATTAAAATAAAGTTTGCTTCACCTGGAGACATCACAACAACATTATCAGGATTTATTGTAAGATACTGATTTGAAATAGACTCGCGTAAAAAATCAGAACCCGAAGAGTCCGTGTATCCAAATTTTAAATTATTCCACAAATCCAGCTCATCTTTGTTTGCACAAGACAGTATATACTCAAGACTATATCCGTCACAATCCGAACTTGAGATTAAGTATTTCGTGCTAAATTCATACTTCGCAAAATATCGTTCTAACTTAAAGTGTTTTATTTTCATATCGTTGTTTAACTTTGTACTAAACTAAAAATTTATTAACAAATAAGATTTTACCCAATTGAGAATAATTTAGTTGCTAAGTTACTACAATTTTTTATTATATAGTCTTTGCAAAAACCGAGTTTAATGAGTTACAAATACTTTTTCAACAAACGTTTCTTTTAAAGTAATAATCTCAAAATTATATAACCCTAGTAAATAACTACTCACATCAACGATTGTCGAATTTTGAAAAACTTTAGTGCTAATTATTTCACCTATAATATTATAAACATTAAGTCTAATATCGCCACAATCGTCACTAAATAAATCAATTACAACCTCACTACTTGCTGGATTAGGAAATACAGAAAAATCCTTTAAAACAATATTTTCAATACTATTCGGGTGTAATATTTGGTCGTAAACCATTTGAGACTCGTCAATCGACTGCTCAAATTCATATATATTATTATCTGCAATAATAGCAAATCCAACGACGACTGTATCCCCTACTAAAATATCAAAAGAGCCAACACCTGTACACTGAACAACATCGGTATTATTTGCAAGCTCGGCACTAGAATTACTAATCATATAAAACTTCTCAATATCCGCAAATCCATCAGTTATGTCTATTATATTATCTCCACCATCAGTTTGTGATAAAGAATAATTAATTGTTTGCCCTCTTGTCAATAGTTTTACTCCTGCATACATACTTTGTGCTCCATTATTTTGACAATACAAGAAGTTTTTGTTTATATTTAATACAGATGAATTATTTGCAGCATCAATAAGATCCCAATCAGTAAAAAGTCCAAAATAAAAATCATTTATGCTTTCTAATCCAGTGTTTATCAATTCAAACTCTACAATAATAAAATTACTTCTCTCTGCATTATCCCATGCGTAAGTATTTTGAATAATCTCTAAGCCTTTAGTAGTAACATCCTTCGTATCATCAATTTTTAATATAATTTGATTATCTGCATTAAGAGGCTGCTGAATATACTCGGGATAATCTACGTTATCAAAATCAGTACTTTGACGCACAGAACTTAAAATATGCGTTGCCGAAGTTCCGCTAATAATTCCGAAATCATACATTAATTGAAAATATTCTTCAAAAACAAGCCCATTCCCTATTGTGCTATTGATATCAGAATATCCAATTCTTCCATTTGGAGCAACGGACATCACTAATTTTTCGGTACTAATATTTTTATAGGATGGATTCACATTAATCTCAACAATTTGCTGTCCTAAATAATCATCAGCTTGATAATTAAATCTTAATTTCAACAAATGATCTTTGGGAGTATTTTCATCAAACAATATCTCAACTTCCCCTTCCGAATTGTAGGATTCAAGACTTGCAAGATTACCCGAAAACACCAGATTATTATTTACAGATGCAAATTCAGAATCAATATTAATTATAATTGTAAGATTCTCTGCATCAGATAGAAAATTCACAAATTCAAGGTCTAAACTCACAATATTATCTAGTTCAATATGTGAATAATTTTGTAAAACAATTGAGGGAGTATGTTCGATTGTAAGAGCATTATACAAATTTACACGTCCTTTCCCCAACATTCCAGTCCAAGGTATATTGTAAGGAATTGTATCAATTAAATCGGCACTAATTTTAAGTAGTTCTACTATTTGATTTGCATTATAATCTGGAAAAGCAGATCGTAAAATTCCTGCACACCCCGACACAATAGGAGCTGCAAACGAAGTTCCTCCATACATATAAGTATATGCAGACCCACTTGTGGTTGACTTAAACATTGTTGCTGGTGCGGACACATCAACAAAATAAGAATAACTCGAGCCTGAAGACGAAGGGGAATTATCAGGAGAGTACCTTTCATCGTCAGGGTTTGTACCCGCTACCGAAAGCACATTACGATATGATGCAGGATAATAATTTGATTTTGAATTTGTATTTCCCGCAGCAGAAACAACAAGCATATCGTGATTGATAACCGCATAGTCAATAACATCTTGAGCCATACGCTGATAATATGTTCCGCCCCAACTACAATTTAAGACATCAACACCATGGTCTGCAGCATAAACAATGGATTGATAAGCGTTTTCTAAAACCCCTTCAGAGTTCATGATTTTGAGAGGCAGGATTTTACATTTATATCCAGCACCAGAAACGCCAATACCATTATCTGTAACCGCACCAGCAATACCCGAGACATAAACGCCATGACTACTAACATCAACTTGAGTATTATTATTATTATCAGCAAAATTCCACCCTCTAAAATTATCTACAAATCCGTCCATATCATCATCTATTCCATTGGGTAAGTCGTTGTAGTTATTCTTAATATTCTCAATAAGATCATCATGTCCGAGGTCTATTCCAGTATCAGAAATTCCGATTACAATATTAGTGTCTCCTTGATGAATATCCCATGCTTGATATGCCATAATGTTTGTCAACCAATATTGGTCGGTTTGATTAAGTGGGTCATCGGGAACATACAATAACTCGACATTATAAAGAGGCTCTGCATACTCAACCAATTTATTATTTGAGAACATTTTTATCGCATACTCAACACTAACACCCACATTTATTTGATATATGGTGGTAATATCTGACATTTTTTGCCCGTAAGAATTAAATTTAGTTTTAGGCGCCATCGAATTAGGAAACATTTGACTAATATCATTGACTTTGAGCATTTCTACAATTCTTTTAAACTCACTGTCTGAATTAAAACTATTTTTAGATTCAGATTTTATTTTAACAACTACGACATTGTTCTTGTATGAGCTATAATGACTTGTTTGAGCATTTAAGAAGCATGCAAAAGTCACAAAAGAAATGATAAAAATAAAGGTTTGCTTCATAATCTTATTTTTTTGCAATATACAAAAAAAAATGGTCAGCAAATGCTAACCATTTTTTAAAATATCTGTTTTTATTTAATTTGAATCTTGTTCGACATTACCAATAACTTTAAGCACAACGCTTGATTGTTGTGGATCGTTAGTAATTACAGTAATAGTTTTATTTTGACGACCTCTTTTTCCATTAGAGTTAAAGGTTACAGTAAGGTGGCTTGTTTCGCCAGATTTAATAACCATTTTTTCGGGGTTTGTAGCAGTACAACCACAAGATGCTTTAATTTTACGAATGATTAAATCACTTTTTCCCGAATTTTTAAAAGAATAGTTATGTGTAGATTTCTCACCTTGCTTTATAGTACCAAAGTCAAACTGAGTATCGTCAAATTCAATTTTAGGAGCTTGAGCCAACTCGTCTGCAGTTAAGTGTGTAAAATCTTCTTCAATTGTAGCACTAATAGACAAACGATTTTTACTATTCTTAACACCATTAAGAACAACGTCAATTCTATCCATCACAAAACCCCAATCTTTCTTTTTACTTGCATCATACACCACTGTTATATAACCAAGTCCACCATGTTTTTCGCTTGGCTTCATACCGGCAAGTACAGTGGGAGTAACAGAGATTTTAAGATGTGCTGGAAC
Organism: Bacteroidales bacterium; assembly: GCA_028701945.1. Classification (GTDB taxonomy): domain Bacteria; phylum Bacteroidota; class Bacteroidia; order Bacteroidales; family ML635J-15; genus Bact-19. Next base: position 8,072 of record JAQVPT010000076.1, on the reverse strand, counting down.
ATTCTCAAAAGTAATAGTAACAGGCTCTACACCCATATTCACAATACCGAGAGTATCTGTATAAGTTTGATTGTTAATAGTTTTATTAAATGCTACATGAGAAGTTACTAACCTAATATCATCAAAAGCTTTAGGATAAGAATCTTCGATACCTTTTTCGCGAGGAGTAACTTCTCCTTCAATACGAAGCAAGGTAGTAGGATTTTCAGTGTTTGCTGTAACAGTAACTGATTTATTAAATCTACCTGGTCGGTTTTTAGGATTATAAGTAATTTTAACAAATCCTTTTTCACCGGGCTTTACAGGTTCTTTAGTATATTCGGTCGCTGTACAGCCACATGAGGCTCTAACATTAGTAATAAACAGAGGAGTATTACCAGTGTTTGTAAAATTAAATGTTTCCGTTTGTGGACCAGCTTCTTCTTTAATCGTCCCTAAATCACCAACTGTCTTATCCCATGAAATAGCGGGCTCTTGTGTTTGAGAAAAAGTAATAATTGTAAAAATAATTCCTAAAAATAATAATCCGGTTTTTTTCATAATAATAATAATTTATAATTTCTATGTTACTACTGCACTTCAGCTGGTATGACTTCACCCATAATTCGCAAAACAGATGTTGGTTGAAACTCATTAGTAGTTACTGTAACTGATTTATTAAATTTCCCTGGTCTTTTATTCGGATTATATGCCACTTTAACATATCCTTTATCACCTGGTTTAACAGGTTCCTTTGACCACTCGGGTGAGGTACAACCGCAAGAAGCCCTAACATTTGTTATATATAAAGCCTCATTGCCAGTATTAACAAAATAAAAAGAAGCGATTACAACACCTGCTGTTTCTTGGAATTTTTCAAAATCATACACAGTCTTATCCCACGAAATAGCAGGACCACTTTGTTGGGCAAACAATACAGTTGAGACCATCACAATACCAACAAATAATAATATTTTTTTCATAATTTCAATAATTTAAATTAATAATTTGAATTCTGACACTTACAAATTTTAGACCAAAAATAATAATCTTATTCTAAATTTATTCTAAAGAACATTAATGTTTAGAAAATCTAATCTCGCTTGAGGAACAACATCGGGATCGGAAATTTTGCCACAAAGATACATAAAATGACCAACTAATGCTATCATTGCTGCATTATCTGTTGTATATTTGATTTTAGGCAAATGCAAATTCCAGTTTTGGGCAAAGGCTAAATCACTCAATTCCTTTCGTAAACCCGAATTTGCACTCACGCCACCCGAAATAGCAATTTGAGTTATCCCAGTTAATTTTACCGCCTTAACCAATTTATCAAGCAATATTTCAATTATCGTTTTCTGCAAAGAAGCAGCCAAATCGTTAATATTTTGTTCAACAAACGCAGAATTTTGTTTTAGGTTGTCTCTTAATGAATATAAAAATGACGTTTTAAAACCACTAAAGCTAAAATCCAAACCATCAATTCTCGGCTTATTAAACGAAAACCTGTCTTTATTTCCAATTTGTGCTAACCTGTCAATTACAGGTCCGCCCGGATAACCTAATCCCATTACTTTGGCACATTTATCAAAAGCCTCACCCGCTGCATCATCAATTGTTTTGCCAAGAATTTCGTAACTAAGATAATCTTTCACAAGTACGATTTGGGTATGTCCACCCGAAACCAATAAGCACAAATAAGGAAATTTTGCAACAAATGCATCTTCGTCCTTTTCTCGTAACATGTGAGCAAGCACGTGTCCATGCAAATGATTTACTCCAACCAAAGGTATTCCAGTTGAAACCGACAAACCTTTTGCAAAAGAAGCTCCAACCATTAAAGAACCCAATAAACCTGGGCCTAAAGTAAAAGCAATTGCATCAATTTCCGATAGTTTTGTATTAGCAAGGCTCAAGGCCTCTTTAACAACCAAAATAATATTTTGCTGATGTGCTCTACTTGCAAGCTCAGGCACGACACCACCATATTTTTCGTGTATCTGCTGAGTGTTTATCACATTCGAATGTAATTTTGTATCACAAAGCACAGATGCTGATGTATCATCACACGAAGATTCTATTCCCAATATTTTTAAACTCATAATTGTGAACAAAAATACATATTTTACATCATTTTATTGTTTTTTTTCATAATATTTGTAAATTAACAAAAAAACAAACTGTTTTGTTGAGAATTAGATTAAAGCGACTGATTATCATAATGTTCATGGTTTTAGCCAAGAACATTATTATTGCTATAATTTTAGTCAATTCAACATTTATGCAAAGCTATCTCACAAAACAGACCATAAAATTCTTTGCAAATCATTATGATATAGCTTTAAAAGTCGATAATGTCTATATAAAATTACCTAACAAAATTGTTTTATCTAAAATAGAAATACTAGATGCCAGTGGAGACACCCTACTATTGACTAATGAAATTGATGCGAAAATAACATTGATAAGAATTTTTGCTTCTGAAATTTATCTAGATCAAATTACCTTATCAGAACCACAAATTAATGTTATAGTTGACACTACAGGAGTAGCAAACTACGAATACATTCTAAATAAATTCACATCAGAAAAAACAGAACCTTCAAATTCAAAAGGATTTGATATATTTTGTAATAATTTTGAAATTATAGATGCTAAACTTTCATATCGGGATTTACGAGAGCCGCCCGACAACGGGATTTTTAATCCTGCAAACATTGCCATTAAAGGTTTAAATATTCAATTAAGCGATTTCAAATTCTATAACGACAGTCTCGAATTAGATATTAATAAATTTACTCTATCCGAAAAATCGGGCTTGGATATTAAAGAACTTTCTGGTCATTTAAAATATTGTGATACAGCAATAAATATCAGCAATTTCGCATTATTGACAAAAAACTCGCAATTTAAGTGTTCTGTTATCGAAGCTTATGGAGATGATGCTAGTTATTTGCTCGACCCTATAAACAAAATGACAGTTGAAGTCAATATTGACACTTTGGTCTTTGATGTAGCAGATTTAGGACCATTTATGTCTGAATATCGCCACTTACATGATAAAATTAGCATCTCAGGTAATTTTAAAGGCAAACTTTCAAAATTTAAATTTAAAAAATTCCAATTCGCTTACGGAGAAGACACAAAAATGACTGCAAACTTGTCGGTTGACGGTTTACCAAATTACGACATGACCTTTGTTTTTGGCGATGTAAGCGAATTTACAACTTCGGATAGAGATATAAGAAGAATTATTAGACTAAGTTCTCCAAAAACTTATACTCCACTTCCATCAGTGATAAATGAAATAGGCAACATCTCTTTTACTGGAAACATAACTGGTTTATTTAGCGACCTTGTTGCTTATGGCGAGTTCAACACAGGATTAGGTTCTCTTAATACAGACATCGCAATTGTAACAGATTTTGAAGAAAAGAAAATTAATTACAACGGAACAGTTAATGCATACAAATTTAATCTTGGTAAAATAACGGGAAACCCTGCAACATTTGGAAATCTAAGTTTAAATTCTAAAATTACTGGTGTTGTTGATTCGACAGGAAATTTCGCAGCCAATATCGACTGTAAAGTAAGCGAATTAGAGATATTAGGATACAATTACACAGGAATTATTTTAAATGGAGATGTTTCTAATGTATTATTTGACGGCGAACTTTTTATTAACGACCCTAATCTACAAGTAGAATTTTTAGGGAAATATAAATATGGAGGCAAGGATCAATATATTGATTTTTCGACTGACATTTCGGCAAACCTCAATGGATTAAACATCACGAACGACAGCTTGGAATCAGAGTTAAATCTTGCGTTGGCGTGTGACATGTCTGGCGATTTATTATCAAGACCAGTGGGCAACTTGTATCTAAGCCAACTAAACTTCGTTACAAAGGGCAAATCCCTAAAATTAAATCAATTAAGTTTTAACAGTTTTATTGATGAGTATGATCAACAATATTTTACTCTAAGATCAGATTATGTTGATATGAATTTCTACGGCAGCTTTCTAATTACTGAATTGGCTCAAGAATTTTACAATATTTTGGCTAGCTATGTCCCTTCATTTCTTGGCAATCCGTTAATATTTGAGACAACAAGTGATAATACAGCGAATTTTGATATCAGATTAAAAAGACTTAATAATTTCACTCGAATATATTTACCAGAACTTGACATAGAAAGTGACATTTTTGCCGAAGGTATGTTTTCGGGTAAGGAAAAGCGATTTGATGCAATTTTTAGTATTCCAGTTATAAAGTATGATAGTATCTATCTGTGGGGAAATGAATTTAATATTAATGGTTACAAAGATTCTCTCGACATAAATCTGACAATGCAAGAGATAAGCTCAAGAAAATTCCCGTGGTTTGAAAATATTAACCTCAATTTAGATATTGCACAAGACAGTCTTACACTCGGTTTAAATTGGGATAATTTTAGTGAAATTAGAAATGCTGGAAACATTAAAATAGGTTCAAAATTCTTTAATAAAGATACTGTTGGTTTACCGAGAATAGAAAACATCATTCATAATTCAGAAGTTATTGTTGAAAACAAGCTTTGGGAAATTAGCAAAACTCCAATTACAGTTGACGGACAAGAAGTTACCATCAACTATTTTTCATTAACACACGAAGATCAGGTTTTAAATATCGATGGAGTAATATCTTCCGATAAGAGTAAATTATTAAGATTTCTTATAAATAATGTTGACATCAGTAATTTTAATACTTACATAAGTAATACTGGGTATGAATTCCACGGAATCCTATCGGGTAACGGCAGAGTAGCCAACATTTACGATGTTCCAAGCCTCAGGTCTTCATTGAGCATTAACGATTTCAAAATCAATAATGAAGACTTTGGAAGATTTGATCTTTCGGCAATATGGGAAGGCGAAAGTAATGGATTTAAAGTTGACGGCGTTAATAAATACATGAAATTAAGAGGAAGTTATTCACCTGAAACGGATATCCTAAATGCAAATCTGACAGTTGACAACTTTAAATTGGAGATATTACAACCCTACTTATTAGATTTAGAAATTAGCGAACTTTCTGGAGCAGTTGACATAGTGCTTAACGTTGAAGGCAGTTTCAAAGAACCAAAATTATCGGGCGAAGTAAGTTTTGAAAAAGCAGAGTTTATGTATGACATGTTAAAATTAAAAGCCTATACAGACGATAAAGTACTAATTACTAATGATGCCATATTGTTTCAAAACTTCAAAATTTATGACGAAAAAGCAAATAAAGGCAGCATAAATGGAGGTATTTACCACAATAATTTTAAAGATATTTTTATCGACCTAAGAGTTGACGCAACAAAAATGAAATTGCTTAACACAACAGAAAAAGATAACAACACTTATTATGGCACTGCTTATGCCACAGGAAATGTGAAAATTTCTGGGACATTAGACAATTTTGGAATTGATGTTGTTGCCAAAACAGAGCCGAATACTGTATTTGTTTTACCAATGAGCGAATCGTACGAGGGGGGGAACATATCTTACGTTACATTTATTCAACCAGCAATAGACTCAGCAGATAATCAGTCAATAAAATCTTTAGCCTCAAAAACCGATTATTATTTTAAAATGGATATCGAAGTAACACCTGACGCCGAAGCACAAATAGTTTTTGATCCAAAAGTTGGAGATTTAATAAGTGCATTTTGCCAAGGTAACTTAAAAATGGAGTACAATTCAGACGAAGAATTTTACATGTATGGAGAGTTAGAAGTAGTAGAAGGCGACTACCTATTTACTTTAGAAAATATAATTAATAAAAAGTTTCATGTAAAACCAGGTGGCAGCATTGTATGGTCTGGAAGTGCCTACGATGCAATAATAGATATTGATGCTATTTACAACACAAGAGCTCCGCTAAAAGACTTAATGGCAGCCCTCTCCGATTCTAGCGACATATACAATAAGCCTGTAAATGTTGAATGTCAAATGCACATGTCTGGGAATTTAATGACACCAGATATACAATTTAGTATTACTGTTCCCAACGCAAACGATAAAGCGAAAGCTCAGCTTGCTAACCTAACTCAAGATGAAATTAACAAACAGTTACTTTATCTTCTTATAATGAACAGATTTTATAATCCTAACCAAAGTGCTGGCATGGGTAATGAGATGGGATCTACAACAAATGCCTTTGGTGTTACTTCAAGCGAATTACTATCAAATCAGGTAAGTAACTGGTTATCACAGATTAGTAAAGATTTTGACATCGGTTTTAATTACCGACCAGGCACAGAAATGTCGGGAAAAGAACTAGAAGTTGCACTCTCAACTCAAATATTAAACGACCGTGTACTAATTAATGGTAATGTCGGATTAGGCGAGAACCGAGCAAACACAAGTAATTTAGTTGGTGATATCGAAGTACAGTTAAAAGTAAACAAAAAAGGGAGTTTCAGAGTAAAAGGTTTTACCAGAGCAAATGATGATCTCGAAGCCGAATTTGGACCATATACAAATGGGGTTGGTATTTTTTACACTGATGATTTTAATACTTTTGGCGAATTATTTACAAGATTTTGGCACGGCATAACTTTTAAGAAAACTCGTGATAAGCGCAAAGCAAAGGAATCGTTAAATAAAGAATCTGAAACTATTTAGCAGTTTTATTATTATTCCCTTTTCTCGGTTTGTTACTAAACCTTTTTTTATGATAATTCTTTTTACCAGTAGTTATTTGACGATAAGTTGGTCCTTGGGAAATGCCTTCAGGGTTTGATAATTTCTCAATATCTTTTTCCAATAATTTCTCAATTCTATTAAAATTAAGTATTTCCTTTTCACCAATAAAACTAACTGCCAAACCCAATTTTCCTGCTCGTGCAGTTCGTCCAATGCGATGGACATAATCTTCGGCTTTATCAGGAATTTCGTAATTAACAATTAAATTAACATCATCAATATCAATACCACGAGAAAGTAAATTTGTGGCAACTAAGATTCTAATTTTACGACTTTTAAAGTCTAAAATAGTATCATTTCGCTCTGTTTGAGTAAAGGACGAATTAATAGATGAGTTTTTTATTCCAGCATTTCGCAAATAAGCAGATATTTTACCTACACTTACTTTTGTTGAAGTAAAAACAAGTACTTTGTCGTCTTTATGCTCTTTTAATACATTAGCCAACATTGCAGGTTTGTCTTTTTCATAAACCATATAAACTTGCTGGTCAATTTCTTCAGCTGGTTTCGAGAAATTTAAATCGAGAATATACGGTTCGGTAAGAATTTCTTTTGCGAGTTTTCTTATTGAGTGCGGCATTGTTGCACTAAACATAAGAGTTTGTCTTTTCTTTGGCAATTTCCCAATAATATTTAAAATATCCTCATAAAAGCCCATGTCTAACATTTCGTCGGCTTCATCCAGAATTAGAAAATCGAGATTACTAATATTTACATATCCTAAAGCTAAATGAGAGATCAGACGACCAGGAGTTGCCACAACAATATCAGCTCCCTCAGTCAATGCGGTCTTCTGACGACTAAATCCATCATGGTCGTTACCACCATAAACCGCAACATAAGAAGTATCGGTATAATATCCTAAACCAACAATTTGCTCCTCTATTTGCTTACATATTTCACGTGTAGGTGTGATGATTAAAGCTTTTATCCCAGAAGTTTTAATACTCAAGATACGCTCAATTATAGGAATTAGGAATGCGGCGGTTTTCCCTGAGCCAGTTTGCGAACAGGCCAATAAGTCTTTTGATTTTAAAATTTCGGGGATTGCTTTTTCTTGTATTTCAGTTAATTCTGAATAATTAAATGATTCAATTCCTTCCTTTAATTTATCTGATATATGTAATTCCTGAAACTTCATTTTTAAAATTATCTTTATTAAATATAAAACGACATTAAATCAAAATAAGATTTTATTTTGACTTGGGGATTGTCAAACAAGAAAGTATTATTAGAAACATTATTACAAAGATAAAAAAACTATTTACCTTTTCTTAAAGAGAAATTATGTCGTCCTTTATGATTGCTATTAAATACTCCTTGATTAACAAATCGTATATCTTCAACAGTATAAAAT
>JAQVPT010000075.1 GCA_028701945.1 Bacteroidales bacterium | reverse complement strand
GTGGCGATAATATTATTATTATCAATGCTGAGAAAATCCGTTTAACGGGTAATAAACTTACAGACAAAGTTTATATCAGTCACTCAGGTTATCCTGGAGGACAGAAAAAGACTAATCCTGAAGATATGTTGAGTAAACACCCTGAAAGAGTAATTGAGAAAGCTGTAAAAGGGATGCTACCTAAAAACCGTTTGGGAGCAGATTTATTCAGAAATTTATATGTTTACGTTGGTACAGAGCACAAACAAGAAGCTCAAAAGCCAGCTAATTTGGACTTAAAAACAATTAAATAAGCATTATGGAAGTATTTAATGCATTAGGCCGTAGAAAGGCAGCAGTAGCTAGAGTGTATCTAAGCGAAGGCAAAGGTAATATTACTATTAACAATAGAAAATTGGAAGATTATTTTACAATTTTACAGTTGCAATATATTGTTAAACAACCATTTTTAACAATCGATAGAATCAATGATTTTGATGTTAAAGCCAATATCGCTGGTGGAGGTATCAAAGGTCAAGCAGAAGCACTCCGTTTGGGTATTTCAAGAGCTTTATTAAAAGTTGACCCAGAATATCGTGCAAGTCTTAAACCTATGGGTTTTTTAACACGTGATTCAAGAGTCGTTGAGAGGAAAAAACCGGGACAAAAGAAAGCCCGTAAAAAATTCCAATTTAGCAAACGTTAATATTTTAGTGAATTATAAATCGAGTTTAGTATCTAAATTGATAGGATTGTTAATCGAACCTACCTTTCAATTGTTACTACAGAAAGTAAACTTAAAAAAAACTTAAATGTCAAGATTAAATTTTGAACAATTATTAGACGCAGGAGTTCATTTTGGACACCTAAGACGTAAATGGAATCCTTCAATGGCTCCTTATATATTTATGGAGCGTAACGGTATTCACATTATTGATTTGCACAAAACAGTTGTAAAGATTGACGAAGCTGCAAATGCAATGAAAAATATTGCAAAATCAGGAAGAAAAATTCTTTTCGTTGCCACTAAAAAGCAAGCTAAAGATATTGTAGCCGAAGAAGTAGCAAAAATCAATATGCCTTATGTTACTGAACGTTGGCCTGGTGGCATGCTTACCAACTTTCCAACCATTAGAAAAGCAGTTAAAAAAATGGGGACTATTGACAAAATGCAAGTTGATGGCACAATGGCAACAATGTCAAAACGCGAAAGATTACAAATCACTCGTCAAAGAGCAAATCTTGAGAAAAACTTAGGTTCAATAGCCGACCTTTCAAGATTACCTGCAGCACTTTTTGTTGTTGACGTAATGAAAGAGAAAATCGCAGTTAGAGAAGCTATTAGATTAGGTATCCCAGTTTTTGCAATGGTTGATACAAACTCTGACCCTAAACCTATTGATTATCCAATACCAGCAAACGACGATGCGTCAAAATCAATTCAACTTATTGTAGGGGCAATGTGTCAAGCTATAAAAGAAGGACTTTCAGAGCGTAGTGCCGAAAAAGACGTGATAGCTGCAGAAAAAGGAGACGATAACGAAAACAAAGACGAAGTCGCAAAAACAATCAAAAGAACAAGGGCTAGAAAAACTCCGATTAAAGCACACACAGAGCTTGATAAAAGTGACTCAGAAACTAAAGAATAATATTTAAAATAAAACAAAAATGGCAAATATAAGTGCTGCTGACGTAGCAAAACTTAGAAAAATGACTGGTGCAGGAATGATGGATTGCAAAAAAGCTTTAGTAGAAGCTGACGGAGACATTGAAAGAGCAAAAGAACTTATCAGAGAAAAAGGCCTTTCTATTGCTAACAAAAGAGCAGACAGAGACGCTACTGAAGGTGCAGTAATAGCTAAAACTGTAAAGAATAATACTGTTGGAGTTATGATAGCTCTTAATTGTGAAACCGATTTTGTTGCTAAAAATGATGATTTTGTTGCTCTCGCTAACACTATTCTGGAAACTGCTGCAAGCAAGTTACCCGCAAATATCGAAGAGTTAAAAGCTATCGAGATTAACGGTCAAACTATTGGAGACATCGTAATCGAAAGAAGCGGAATAACTGGCGAAAAAATGGAAATTGCTAGTTACGAAAAAGTCGAAGCTCCACAAGTTGCTGCTTATATACACATGGGCAATAAACTTGCGACACTTGTAGGACTTAATAAAGTTGTTGACAATAAAATAGGGATGAATATCGCAATGCAGGTTGCAGCAATGAATCCTGCGGCAGTTGATAAAGACTCTGTTTCACAAGAAACTATTGACAAAGAACTAGAAATAGGTCGCGAACAAGCAAGGCTAGAAGGAAAAGCAGAAGAACTACTAGACAAAATTGCTCAAGGAAAACTCCAAAAATTCTTTAAAGAAAATACTCTTTTAAATCAAGAATTTGTACAAGAAGGTAAAATTACTGTTAGAGAGTATCTCAAAAAACAAGAAACTGACCTTACGGTAGTTGATTTCAAAAGATACGGTCTTTCAAACTAATAAAAATAATATATAAAAAAACCTCTGAAATTCAGAGGTTTTTTTTATTTATAACAAATTGTAATTTACCAAATATCACGATTGTTTTTTTCCCATTTGCCTCTACTAAATTTAAAACAGGTCAAGAATAGAATCCAAAAATTGAACGCAAAAGACTTTCTCATAAGACAGTTATACGTTTCATAAGAAGTTTACTGCGTTTAATACTTACAAGTTTAAACGCATTTAACACATCGTAAACACTTACCTCCAACCATTAAGTTCAATTTAGCTAATTAATTATATTAACATAAAAACGTTTACAATAATTCTAAATAAATCTTTGTACTTATTTAGAATTATTTTAAATTTGCATGATTATGGTAGCAAAACAAAACATAATATTAAATCATGAATACACTGTTTCTAAACTCACAGGCAGGTGGGGATTAAGACGAAAAATTCATAAATTAGGCATCGAACCATACACAAATCTTGTTTTTATAAAAAAAATATCGTATGATAGATACGTATTTAAAATTAAAGATAGCAAAAAAAAGAAAATATTACCACACGCCTATTTAAGATACATCGAACTTGTTGATACAAATGCACCAGATGCACATATTCGAATAGAAACCGCTCTCACAAACATTTCAATAAATGTTTTTACGAGTGATGAAAAAAACTGTATAAGCTTATTTGACAAAAAAAGTCTATATGATTTTAACAATTATCATTTTGAAATAAAGTATTTACCAAATGTTCAAAGTATTTATGGAGACGATTACGAACACAAAAAACTTCGTAACAGCATATTAACAGATTTTCCTGACATTTTTGTTGGGATTATTGATGCCAATAATCTTAAAGAGGATTTATTCTTAGTTACTCAGTTTATGGACATGGATGCCAAGATTGTGTTGGCAATACGAAACTATAAGCCCTCAGCCAACGGAAAGGATAAAATTGATATCGAGCTATTAGCACAACTCACAGGCATTCCCATTATACCCTATTACGATGATGATGAAGACGCTAAAATTGCATACAAGGAAAAAATTATTCAAACAATAATAAGAACTCATAAAAACGTAGTACCTTATGTTCGTCACGTACACGTTAACTATGGACGAGTAATCGAAAGCTCAATATCGCACCTAATACGACATCTAAAAAAAGTACCTGGGCAAGATTTTTCTATCTCGCCAAGATATTTGGCAATAAACTTATTAGAAAAAGACCAAGTAATGCAGCATGTTCATGATCCATGCAAAAGCTGTAAAAAATCAAAATGCATTTCTGCAAAAGAAATTTCACGACTTGAGTCTCTTTATAACGAACATATATTTACGGTTTTAGAAAATGCCCGTAAAGCCTACGTTAATGGAGCTATTGCAGAAATTACAGATACTCATCCCGAAGATATTACTAGCAGAAAAATCGACAAAGTATTAACACACAGAATTTGGGGGATACCAATTTTTTTGGCATTCATGGCACTCACTTTTTACTCAACTTTTGAACTCGGCAAATACCCGATGGGTTGGTTGGAAATTGGTGTTGAATGGCTTACTGGTATATTAGAAACTTCGATGTCAGAAGGCTTTTGGAAAGATTTAATAATAAATGGAGCAATAGGAGGAGTTGGAGGAATACTGGTCTTTCTTCCAAATATTTTTATTTTATTCTTCTTCATTGGACTATTAGAAAGTACAGGATATATGTCTCGTGCAGCGTTCTTAATGGACAAATATATGCACAAAATAGGATTACATGGTAAATCTTTTATCCCCATGATAATGGGATTTGGTTGCACTGTACCGGCTATAATGAGCACACGAATATTAGAAAATCGTCGAGATCGCATTCTTACAATGATGATTCTTCCATTTATGTCATGTTCAGCTAGATTACCAGTTTACATCTTATTAATATCAGCTTTTTTCCCAGAGCACCCTGTTTTAATGCTATTCGGAATATACGCTTTTGGAATTTTGCTAGCTCTAATAATTTCCAGCTTCTTTAGTAAAACTATTCTAAAACAAAGAGAAGCACCATATATCATGGAATTATTACCGTATCGTAAACCAACAGCTAAAATGCTATTTAGTTACACTTGGAATCGAGGTAAGGAATATCTCAAAAAAATAGGTGGCGTTATACTTATAGGCTCAGTTATTATTTGGCTATTAGGATATTTCCCTAAAAATGTTGAATACTCGCAAGATTTCGATAATTTAATCGAAACTGCAAAAACACCCGAGTTATCAAAAATATATGAACTACAAAAAACAGCTGAACATCATCAAAAATCATATATAGGTAAAATAGGTGAATTTATTGAGCCAGCTATGGAACCTTTAGGCTTCGACTGGAAAATGAGCGTGAGTATATTAGCAGGAGTTGCAGGAAAAGAAATCACAGTTAGCACAATGGGAGTTCTTTATCAAGCTGATAGCGAAGAAGATACAGGAAGTCTGCAAAATAAACTAAAAGCTGAGACCTACTCGTCAGGCGATAAAAAGGACAAAAAGTCTTTGACAGAGTTGTGGCCTTATCTTTCATTATGTTTATTCTTATATACTTCCCGTGTATTGCTGTAATATCGGCAATATGGAAAGAATCTAAGCGAATAAAATGGGCAATCTTTTCTGCTGTATATACTACTGGAATAGCTTGGATTGTCTCATTCGCAGTATATCAAATTGGAAGATTACTTTTTTAAGACAATTACTACTTTTTAGAGCTCTTCTAATATTTTTATTAATCTGGCTTTTTTACGTTGAGAGACAGGAATTTTTTTACCATTTTTAAGAATTAAGAAACCTCCATCGGATTTATCCAATTTTTGAATATAATTAAGATTCACAAGATAAGACATATGTGGTCTAAAGAAATTATAATCAGACAAAATATCTTCAAATTCTTTCATGCTCCGCGACACAATAATATCATCAGAATCTTTAAAACTAAATGTGGTATAAGAGTTATCACTATTACAAAAAATAATATCGTTTATATCAACAATATGCAACTCGCCAGAAGTTTTAAGAACGAGTTTTTTAGAATCGTTTTTTTTCTCATAATGTTCAAAAAAGTTCATTAGTTGAGTTTCGAGATTCGACTTTTCTATAATTGCAATTGACTTATCAATAGCCGCACAAAACTCATCACTATCTAAAGGTTTAAGAATATAATCTAAAGCAGAAAACTTAATAGCCTTAATAGCAAACTCATTAAATGCAGTTGAAAAAATAAGAGAAAAGCTATATGGTTTGACAGCCTGCAATACATCGAAACCATTGCCATCACTTAAGTCGATATCTAAAACTAACAAATCGGCTTTAACATTGCGTAGTAATTCTATCCCGTCTTTAACAGTTCCTGCTTCATATATTTCAGTAATATCTGGGAAATGTGTCTCAACAATTTTTCGATATAAATTTCTAATATTTTTATCGTCATCAATAAATACTATATTCATAATAAAACCTAAATTAGCGGTAGGGTAACAACAACTTTTGTACCCTTTTCATCTGAAAGGTACTCTATTTTAACATTTCTTTTCCACTTTTGTTTTAAAATAAATATTCTTTGCTCTATTATATCCAAAGCCATAGACTTATGATCTTTACTATTATTCTTAGATTTTTGCATGCCTGGACCATTATCAATAATCCAAAACTCCGCCTCATCTTCATGCAGTAAAACTTTTAATTGCAAACAAGCATTATCCACTTTACCTAGACCATGCTTAATGGCGTTTTCAACAAAGGGCTGAATCATCATTGGAGGAATTTCAGCATCATCAATATCCATTGCATCTGTATCATCAATTTCGAAAATAAAAGATTTATTCATTCTTAAATGCTCTAATGCAATATAGTTTTTAAGCAATTCTATTTCCTCTGACAACAAAATTGTCTCTTGTGCAGATGACTGCAATACTATTCGTGTAAGCTTAGAAAATTTTGATAAATACGCAGATGCGTCTTCAATCTTCGAGTCTGCGATATAACTTTGAATAGATGTTAATACATTAAACAAAAAATGAGGATTCATCTGATTTTGCAACAATTGTTGCTTAACAATCATGTTTTTGTTTTTGAGTACTAATTTCCGTTGGCGACCAGTCATGACTAATACAACAATAATAAACCAAGACAATACGACTATCGCAATAACAAAAAACCATATTTGACGAATGCGTCGCTTCTGAAGTTCTTTTTCATAAGTTAATTTATCTATTTTGAGTTGTTTTTGTGCTGACTGAAATTTAATTTCAAGACGATTTATTTCTGTTTGTTTGTTAATATTCAAGAGAGAATCTTGTAAGGACTTTAAAAACCGATATTCAAGGGTACTTTTCTCATACTCACCGTTTACATAATAAGCATTGGCAAGATTTTCAGATGCTTCGATAATACCATTAGAGTAATTTGCCTCCAACAGATACACTTTTGCTTCTTCCAAGATACGAACGACATCACGGGCATTAGAATTATCTTGAATTACTTGAGAAAAATAGACTAAAGCTTTGCCAAGCAACAATTTATCGTCTAAGTCTTTAAACTTCGAAATAGATATCTCAAAATAATCTTTAGCTTTGTCATAGTTTTTCATTTTAAAATAAACAACTGCAATATTGTTAATGCACAAAGCCTGATTCTTAATATCGTCAATAGAACTAAATATTTGCAATGCCTGAGAATAATAATACAGTGCAGAATCTAAATTGGTAACAGATTCTTCGTAAAACACACCAAAATTATTTAAAGTTGAAGCAATTAAAGCACTATCGCCCAAACTTATTTTTAGATTATACGACTTCAACAAGTTCTCATGAGCAGGCTTAATATTACCCAATTCCTGATGAACAATTGCAATGTTATTATACACTAAAGACTGACTACGAATATTATCACTTTCGATAAAAGCTTTAAGTGCTTCCTGATAATTTATAAGAGCTGTACTGTAATCGCCCTGCAGTTCGGAAATGACACCAATATTTGTTAACATTTGTGCTATTTTGTCGTAATCTTTAATATCTCTGGCAATTTTCAAAGCTTCAGCAAAAAATTCTTTCGCAAAATCATTAAAATTCTTAGAATAAGAGATTGCTCCGGCTTCAATGTATTTTTCATAAGAAACTGATTTTGAAAATTCATACTTAATAACATTTTTAAGCATATCTTTTAGCACAATCGCTTGCTGGATAGAATCTGCAGATAAGCCTTTATATTCATCCAAAAGCTTATTTGTTTAAGAAAAACCAGTTATTGAAACGAATATAAAAACTATTAAAAGTTTAACACGCATATTTTATTTTCCTTTTACACAAAAATAATAAATAATCGTCAACACCACCATAATCACGAAAAGGGGCGTATAAATTGATTGTTCTTGGGTGCTATGATAATACCAATTTAATTACATTAGGAAGAGTTTAAGAAATTAGGATGAACCTTAAAATAAAATGCACCAAGACTGAGTTTCGACTTCGCTAAACCGTCTTGGTGCAATTATAGTATTCTAAAAAACTTACTTTACAATTTCAGTTTAAATTTATTCGTTTCCCTTTTTATCAGAATTTTCGTCTTTAGGAGGTTTTGGTAACAAAACTTTACGACTAAGTTTAATTTTATGGGTTTTTTCGTCTATCCCAATAACTTTAACTTCAATTTCTTGTCCCTCTTTTAGTACCTCTTCAACAGTTTTAATCCGTTTCCAGTCAATTTCTGAAATGTGAAGTAATCCTTGATGATTAGGTAATATTTCGACAAAAGCACCAAAAGTTGTAATTCCTTTTACTTTACCCTTATAAATTTGATCAAGCTCTGGCAAACGAACAATATTATTTACTTTTTCTCTAGCATTTAACATATCGGTACCGTTCTTTGCAGTGATTTCGATGTACCCTTTGTCATCAATTTCGGTAACTGAAACAACAGTATTAGTCGTTGCTTGTATTTCCTGAATTATTTTACCGCCTGGTCCTATAACCGCACCAATCATATCTTTAGGAATAACGATAGTTTCAATTCTAGGAGCATATTCTTTGTATGACGATCTTGACTCTGGCAATACTTCAAGCATTTTAGACAAGATATGATCTCTACCAGCTTTCGCTTGTAATAATGCTTCTCGTAGAACTTCATAAGACAATCCGTCAACTTTGATGTCCATTTGAGTAGCAGTAATACCGTCAGGAGTTCCACAGACTTTAAAGTCCATATCTCCAAGATGGTCTTCATCTCCCAATATATCACTTAAGATAGCATATTCTTTTGTTTTAGGATCGGCAATTAGTCCCATTGCAATACCAGAAACAGGTTTTGAAATTGGTATTCCAGCATCCATCATTGCTAATGTTCCTGCACAAACTGTGGCCATAGATGATGACCCGTTTGATTCAAGAATATCGGAAACTATTCGAACCGTATAAGGAAATTTCTCACCTTTTGTTGGGAGAACTTTTGCAAGAGCTCTATGTGCAAGATTACCGTGTCCTACCTCACGACGACCAACACCTCTATATGGTTTAGCATCACCAGTTGAAAATGGTGGGAAATTATAATGTAATAAGAATGGAGAATATCCTTTTATCATTGCACCATCAATCATTTGCTCGTCCATTTTATTTCCGAGAGTAACTGTGGTTAATGATTGAGTTTCGCCGCGAGTAAAAATAGCCGAGCCATGAACGTTAGGTAGATAATCTACTTCACACCAAATTGGGCGTATCTCGTTAGTTTTTCTGCCATCGAGTCTTATTTTTTCTTTTAAGACCATTTGTCTTACCGCCTCTTTCTCAACATCGTGATAATATTTACCAACAAGTTTCTCAACTTCTCCGAGTTGTTCTTCGCTATATTGAGCTAAGAACTCTTCTTTTACTTTACCAAACAAACGCTTACGTTCATGTTTGTCTGCACTTTGTTTCATTGCAGCGGTATAAGCTTTATCAAAAGTTTCGTCCCAAACTTTTTGTTTTAAAGCCTCATCATTTATCTCGTGAGAGTATTCTTGGTATCCTTCGACACCGACCATTTTGCGAAGTTCTAATTGAGCTTCACACTGAGCTATAATAGCTTCGTGAGCAAATTTGATTGCATCTAGCATTTCTTGTTCAGACACCTCGTCCATTTCGCCTTCAACCATCATAATATTATCGATAGTTGCAGCAACGATTAAGTCAATATCTGCTTCTTTGTTTGCTTCTGTTCCAGGATTAATAACAAATTCGCCATTAATTCTCGATACACGAACTTCCGAGATTGGTCCATGAAAAGGTATATCAGTAACAGCAAGTGCCGCTGATGCAGCAAGTCCAGCAAGTGCATCGGGCATATCATCTTGGTCTGCTGACATTAGCATAACATTAACAAATGTTTCTGCATGATAATCGGCAGGGAATAGGGGACGTAAAGCCCTATCAATAAGTCTGGATATTAAAATTTCATAGTCTGATGGTCTTGCTTCTCTTTTCATAAAGCCACCTGGGAAACGGCCAACCGAAGCATATTTTTCTCGGTAATCAACCGAGAGTGGCATAAAATCGACATCGTCTTTTGCCTTGTCTGCAACAACAACAGTTGCTAATAGCATGGTTTTACCCATCTTCACCACTACTGAACCAGTTGCCTGCTTCGCTAGTTTACCGGTGGAAATCTCAATTTCTCTGCCGTCATTAAGTTTGACGACTTGTTTAAATTCTTTGTACATTTTTTATATCTGTTAAATTATTGTTGTAAATTAAAAAAAAGCAAAACATAATAATAGGTCTTGCTTTTTTTAAGTTTTAGCGACGAAGTCCCAAATCCTTCACTATCGCTCTGTATCTATCAATTTCGTTGGTTTTTAAATAATCCAACAAACTTCTTCGTTTTCCTACCAATATAATCAGCGCGCGTTGAGTACTGAAATCTTTTTTATTCTTTTTCAGATGCTCAGTTAAGTGACTGATACGGTATGAAAATAGAGCGATTTGAGATTCTGACGAACCTGTGTCGTTATTAGACTTTCCGTGTTTTTCGAAGATTTCTTTCTTCTTTTTTGAATCTAAATAATTATTCATCACTTATAATATATAATTAAAATTAAGCTAACAAAAGTACTGCTTTATTTCGATTTATCAAAATAATAAAATGTTTCTTTTAAAAAATGATTCTATAATGTATTTTATAAAACCTAAAGCCAAAAATTTAAGGATTGCCAAACAACGACAAATTGCAAGACTAACCCTTAACGCACTGTATTGGGCAAAGCCGCAATAACCAATTAGAGTAATAAGTCAATCTTTTTGATTTACTTATCACCTTTTGCGAGTACAATTTGAGTAAACACCTGAAAAACAAATATAATGTTTGAAATAACAATCAAACTTGCTCCAATAATCTTAATTAGATGATAATCTGCTTTCAAACTAGTGATTTGTCCGTAACTAGGAAGCAAGCCTCCAATAATCAGATAGTAAATACTTAACAATATGGCTCCAAAACCCAAAATAATAGGAGCTGATGAAGCAAATTTCGATGTTTTGCTAGACAATCGTATAAAAGTAAAAACCATCAATAATGATTCAAGCGAAAACAAAAATGCGATTAATGCTGATTTTTCCAACATATCAAAAGACTGGTCACATGAATACATAGCATTGCTAATATTATTTTGATACTCTTGAATTAGTATGTCATTTGTTTCATCTCTAAAAAGAGCCATGACTTGTTTATCAAAAATATTTGTAAGAGAAAAAACGATTACGCCAAGTAATAAACCAACACAAGCAATCGTAATAGTATTTTTAAATTTTCTCAGTCGATATAGAGTTCTAGTTTTTTCCATAATTTTTATTTAATCTATAAAACTTTGAATTGCAATTTTGTATGATTTAATACCAAAACCAGTTATCACCCCTCTACAAACAGAAGCAATTAAATTATTATTTCTGAAACTTTCTCGGGCATATACGTTAGATATATGGAGCATTACAACTGGAACAGATATAGCAGACACTGCATCACGAATTGCGACTGAAGTATGTGAATATGCACCTGCATTTAATACTATACCGTCAAATAGATTATCTGAGTCATGCAAAATACTAACTATTTCTGATTCAGAATTAGAATTAACAAAACTCAAGTCGATATCAGTAAAAATAGTTTTAAGACTATTAGAATAATCATTAAAACTGATATTTCCATAAATATGAGGTTCTCTTTTACCAATATTATGTAAATTTGGACCATTTATAATTTTTAAACGCATTACTTTGCAACAAAATTTATGAATTGCAAATATAAATTAAATATTTTAATAAAGTAAATGAGAAATTGGCAAAATATAATCAGTGATTTTAAGATGTACTTAAAACTTGAACGAGGCATGTCAAACAATACTTGTTTTGCTTATGTGAGTGATATTAATAAACTTGTCAGCTATTTAGAAATTCACGACTTAAATACACTTCCTGACAAAATAACACCAGACCTACTTACACACTTTATCGAGTATATTGCAGAGATAGGACTATGTGACGAAACACAATCAAGAATTATATCTTCTGTAAAAGCGGTTTACAAATATATGATTATTGAAGACCTCATTGATAGAGATCCATC
>JAQVPT010000074.1 GCA_028701945.1 Bacteroidales bacterium | reverse complement strand
AATCTTAGGTGATGAATGTTTTTTATGGGCGTACCAAAATGTGCCCACACAAGCTCTTCTTCAAACTCACGAATCATTCCTTTCATTTCTTGGATTTCAGGAGAGTTTTTTGCTCCATCATAACTGCTCTTCAACTCAGATATTATTTCTTCAATCACAGAATTTAAATGCGACCTATCTTGTACATTCCAAATCCCCACAATCGAACGAATCACGCGATGGCATAATCCTCTTCTTTTGCCGTGTTCGTTTCTGCCTGCCACGGAACCAAGAAAATGATATACATCTTTATCCCATTTTTTTCCGAAACCGCTTTCAAAAAAATCCTCATAATTAAGCATCTGTACTTTTCCTCTTCGAATAAAACTTTGACATTCGTTAAGCACTTCAATGGCAAAACGATTGGTAACTGCTGTAAAACCAGAAGTTAAAACCGAAAAGTGAATTTCATTTTTTGCTGATCTAATTTGTCGATTAATATATGGCATAATTCCCAACATAATATCATCATGATGAGGACCAGTATGATAAATAACTTTACTATCCTCGGATTTCATTCCCCTATACAGTTTGGCTTTAATCGAATCTACAACAGATTGAACAGTATTTAGGTTTAGATTTGGTATCTGAGAGGTATAGGCATCATTCTTGAGGTCTTCTATTGTCAAGTGATGTGAATATTTATTAAGCTTTTCACAAAGATCTATTATTGACTTCTCTGTTTTTTTATGGGACCATCCTCCCATACTATAATACTGATTAATACTGCTTGATAGCTTACTTGCGGCACCATTTGTAAGATAGAATCTACTATTTTTTTGACGTTGAAGGACTGTTGCCGGATAAACTGTATTTGGATTGTTTTCAAGAGATTTTCTAACAATATCGGCTTTAGCTTCACCAGCAGCAAATATTATAGAAACAGCATCTGGATTGTAAGTAATTGTGTCTAGTCCAATTGTAATAACGAGTCGATTTCTAGATATTTCAATACCACCTAAATCGCCTGCAGCAACTGCTTGAGTTTCAAAATTAGTTTTCTTTAAACGTGTAGTTGAATAATGGTCAGACCCACGAGTATTAAACGCAATATGCCCATCAGGTCCAATTCCTCCTAAAAAGAAACCTATACCTCCTTTGTTCCTAATTTGTTGTTCATAATGAAAACACCAGTTATCAATCATAAAAATTGATTTTTGCTGAAGTTTTTCAAGATATGTGTTTGCCTCACGAAAACGTAAAGATAAATCTACGGTAGAATCAGGAAATATTTCTAAAAAATGTTTGTTTTTTACTAAAGGAATTTCATTAGAGTTTATTAATAAAGATTTTTTTACATTCAAGCCCAAACCATTAATGTAATACTTCATCACATAGTTATGAAAACTATTATGCTGCTCAGGATTAATTGGATAAAACTCATCTATTTGAACAAATTGCAAGCCTTTTAAATTGGGTTTGGACATATTTCCCAAACCATAAGTTGATAATATTTCTTTACTTTTTGTCCCATTCCAATTATCGAGAAAAAACTGTATGTATTTAATAAAATACTCAGGAGTTTTTCCGGTTGGCAAACTAACAACCCCTTCAGGATTTTCATTTACCCATTCCAAAAAACGAAGTGAGGTCAAAAGACCCAACTTAGGAAAATTATCAACCGTTATATATGGAGTTTTTGTTGTTACCTTACCAATGTCTGACAACTCGAAAAATATTTGCTCTACCTTAGATGTAAATTTTATACTCATTATTATTCATTTTTTTATTTATTATTGGGCAGAAATAAACAGCTAAATGATAATGGCTTAAAAGTTAGAACTTTTAGACTTGTGTTTTAGTAAATTTTGTTAATCTGATTTATCATTTTTTTACTGCATTTAGCTTTGCAACTAAATCAATATTCTAAGGCTTTACTGTCAAGCCTCAGACCTAAAGCACGTACTTTACAATCATAATTTAGCATTTATTTTACTCTCGTCATAAGTTGTGTTTTAAATTTATGTAAAGATAATTAATTCGTTTAATGGAATGAACTAATATTTGATTTAGTTGCAATTTAAATTACTCCAGAGGTTCGAATAAACATAAAACTATTCGATTCCAAATTGATGTGATAATATATAATACAGAATATTCGTATCACAGAAATACAAAATCCTAATCAGAGGGAATAATATCCTAACCCCAAGAAAAAACATGATATTGTTTTAATCTGAACTAGGATTCACCACAACTTATTTATTAGATATTAGTGAAACCACTTATAAAACAGGATACAGTAGTTATATGACATGATAAACAAATCAAATCTGTGTATAAAAAGCTTGCTAAATGAATACCTGAAGCTACTCAATTGATTGAAAACTCTTTTCTGGAACCAGAAAGGCAAAAAACATATGAATAATTAATATCTAAACGCATAAAACTTTTTATTAATTAACCCGACTAGAACCCGAACCCAGACTGACAGAACCAGAATCTACTGTGCTACCATTACAAAATCGGACAAAATTAAGGATGCGAGATTAAGTATTTATTGATATTATCACAATATTTATAAATTAATTTTTGCAAAAATTATTTAAAACCTTCGTTAGCTGAATTTATATGATTAATTTAGCGGAATTAAGTAGAAAATGAAATTACAGAAAAACATAATTAATATTGGAGCTTGGTTGGCTTTTGCGATTAGTTTAATTGTTTATCTATTGAGCATGTCGCTAAATGTGAACTTTTGGGATTGTGGCGAAATTATTGCTTGTGCTCACGGGCTTCAGGTTGGGCATCCACCAGGTGCTCCTTTTTATATGATACTTGCCAGAATATTTTCAATGTTTGCTTTTAATCCTGAAAACATTGCCTTTTTTGTCAATTTATTATCGGTGATTTCTTCTTCGTTTGCTGTGTTTTTTACTTATAAAAGCATAATTATTTTATTAAAACGTTTTCAAAGTGTAGGAGCAGAGCAAGAAAATAATTTTTTATTGAGTGGAGCAGCTTTTGTCGGAGCTTTGTCTCTTGCTTTTTCAACAAGTTTTTGGTTTGTAGCCACCGAAGCCGAGGTATATTCAGTATCTATCTTTTTTACTTCGCTCACTTTTTGGACAATGCTAAAAACAACAGGTTTTACTAAAACATCTGATAAAAACAGATGGACATTGCTAACGATTCTACTCCTTGGAATATCAACTGGCGTACATTTGCTAAATATTTTAGTTATTCCTGCTTTTGTTTTTATCTATTATTTTGACAGGAGAACTCAAAACAAAAAGGAATTTGTAAAATTTAGTGTCTATGCAATTTTACTGCTTATTTTGGCACAGGGAATAATAACTTATTTGCCTGTAATTGCTTCTAAATTTGAGTGGTTTTTTGTGAATAGATTGTTCCTTGGGTATAATTCAGGCTTAACTGCTTTTGTTGTCTTTTTATGCACGACTTGTGTTTTTGGAATATGGTATTCTGGAAAAAAAAGCAAAAGAACTTTAAATTTTGCTATTACAGGTTTGATGTTTTTCATCATGGGATTTTCAACATACTCAATGGTATTAATTCGCTCTGCTGCTAATCCGCCTATTGACGAAAATAATCCTGAAACAATTTTTAATTTTGTGTCATATCTAAATCGTGAACAATATGGCGACCGACCTTTGTGGTATGGGCAGCAATTTAATTCCCAAAAGGATAAGATAAATCCATACGTTGAAGGTGCACCTGTTTATGATACTGTCAGTGGTAAATATGCAATTATTAGTCGTAAACCTGATGCAAATTACGTTTCGGCCGATAAAGTTTTTTTGCCACGCATGTGGAGCGATTTACCTGAACATGTTGCTGCATATCGGCAGTGGACAAATTATAAAAAAGATGACGTACCGTCTTTTGGTACAAACATTAAATTTATGTTTCGGTATCAATTCAATCACATGTATTTTAGGTACTTGTTTCGGAATTTTATCGGTGCTCAAAACGATATTCAGTCGCATGGTGGACCTGTTTACGGAAATTGGATATCAGGGATTGGTTTTATTGATAAATTAAGGCTTAATACGCCCGATGAATTACCCAAATATTTGCAAAATGACACATCACGGAATCCGTATTATTTTTTACCTTTTATTTTTGGAATTATCGGTTTGATATATCTTTTTCAAAAAGATAAAAAATATTTTCTTGTGAGTTTTTTATTATTTATTTTCACTGGTATTGCGATTGCTTTTTATCTAAACCAACATCCATATCAGGCACGAGAAAGAGATTATTCTTATATCGGCTCTTTTTATGTTTTTACCCTATGGATTGGGATAGGAGTTTATGCGGTTTATCAATATCTAAAAAAATATTTTAAGAAAAAGTATCTGATATACATAGTCTTAACTTTTGCTTTTTTGGCTGTCCCTTTTCAGTTTTTATGCACAAATTTTGATGACCATAACCGTCGCCACGATGATTTTGCTTATTATTTTGCTTATAATATGTTGAACTCATGTGCTGAAAATGCTATACTTTTTACTGCAGGCGATAATGAGACTTTTCCTTTGTGGTATTTACAAGAAACCCAGAATATTCGCACAGATGTTAAAATTGTGAACCTTAGTTTTCTTAATACAAGTTGGTATTTAGACCAGATTCAATTTAAACAACGCGAAACAATTCCTGTAAACATCAGTGTATTTCCTTGCGGATATATGTCAGGGCAACGTGAATTGTTACCTGTTAGGAATAATCCTTATGCTTTTATTGAAGATATTTATTATCAAAACATTAATGAAATTAACTCTGATTATAAAGCCATATTTAATTTTTTATTGGACTTGTGGCATACCAATGGTTTTGATAAAGAGCATCCTGATAAATATGAAAATTTTGTAAGTTTTTACAATGATATTCAGCCACATGGAGCAAATCAAAACTTTAGAGATTTGCATTCGGTTATTAAAAGTCTTGATAGCGAAGAGCAGTGCAAAGCTTTTGGTATAACACAGACACAAGCCTTAGATTTGATTGCAAAATTTGAGATATTTCTTAATAAACAAACTAATTATGCTTTGCCTTTGCATCCAGTTTTAAATTTTGTTTTTTCGGATGATGAATTAACAAAAATTGGTACAAAACTTTATCCTTATCCAATAGATTATTTTCCGGCTACGACCCTTTCGCTACCTGTAAATAAAAAGATTATTGATAAAGTTTTTGAGCTAAGTCCAAGTCAAAAAACATCTCCTATCGATGAAATGATATGGTCTCCAGGACGTGAAAGCTTTACAAAAAGTGATTTAATGGTTTTAGAAATCATAAGAAATCATTTGTGGGAACGACCGATATATTTTAGTTCGACAATGAATACACGAAATTATCTTGGTCTTGATAAATATTTATATCTCGAAGGTTTTGCATACAGGCTTATGCCTATTGAAACCGATGTTAGCGAGGATAAACTCGTAAATGTGAATGCAGAAATAATGTATCATAATTTAGTCGATAAGTTTAAGTGGGGCAGTCTTGATACTGAATACGGACCAATTGATATGGCAACACGAACAAGTCTAATAAATTTGCGTAATCATTTTGCACGTCTCTCTCGTGGCTTATATTTCGAAGGAGAAATAAAGAAATCAGAAGAGGTGCTTGATATGTGTGTAAAACTTATCCCAAACGGATTAATACCATTCGATTATTATAATGTAGGAATTGTTCATGGATATTATCGTGTTAATAAAAAAGCTAAAGCGAGAGAACTTGCTTCTGTAATTTCGCAAAACTCACTACAAGAATTGATTTTTTATTCCTCGTTTAGCAGGCAGCAGCAAGAAGCTCTTGATGTTTATAAGCAACGTGCAATGCAAACAATCCAAGAATTGTATGTTCTATCTACTGAGTATAAACATCGTGAATTTACAGAAGAAATTGGTGATGTTTATGGGAAAGCCGTAAAAATTTACACTAGCACTAAATGATTATTTGAGGGTTTATTCTTTTTTCATATTTTTGATTAAATATAAAAACAATAGAAATTTGGGATTATTAGAAAACATATCAATAAGGTATCCTAAGATATTCTGCAATGGAACGACCAGAATTATAAATCCAGGAAAAACGCTATATTTAAGTTTTGATGATGGACCAAATCCTATGGTAACAGAGAATATTCTTGAGCTTTTGGATAAGTACAATGCTAAAGCAAGTTTTTTCTGTAAAGGTTCAAATGCAATGATGTATCCAGAAATATTGCAGAAAATCAAAAAAGCAGGACACACAATTGGGAATCATACATTTTCGCATTTAAACGCTTTTAAAGTGCCAAATAAAAAATGGTTAATCGATGCTTTACGAAAGTCGCCAGTGTCTGAGACCTTCTTTTTTAGACCACCTTACGGACGAATATATCCTTGGCAATGTTGGCGTATAAAGAAAGATTATAAAATTATATTATGGGATGTTCTTACTTATGATTTCCATAAAGATTATAATGCAAAAAGAATAAAAAAAATAATTATTAAAAATACCCGTAACGGGTCAATACTGGTTTTTCACGATAATCTGATAACCGCACCCAAAATGCTTCAAGTGCTTGAATTTACGCTAATATATTATTCAAAACTTGGTTATAAGTTTGCGAAAATTTAAAACAGTTTACAGTTTTGATATCTTAAGATTAAGGTAAATTATTTCTTGATTGTAGGCTCAAAGATTATTTTTCTTTAATTTTATGAAATTAACAAAAAGACCAAAGCAATTAGCTGAATTATACGTCTCGAAAAACAACAAAACATCTTCATAAATTATGCATACTTTATTGTTTTACAAACCCCTAATATTCACAAAAATCAAAATTTGGATAATTTGCAGCTTACATATATATTTGCACGTTATTAAAATTTAAGAAAATGAGTGCAAAATTTCAGGAATACAAGCAGTTAGATCTTTCAGCAATCAACAAAGAAGTTGAGAAGCTTTGGAAAGAAGAGAAAACTTTTGCAAAAAGTATTGAAACAAGAAATGAAAATAAACCATTTGTGTTTTTTGAAGGTCCTCCATCTGCAAATGGAACTCCTGGTATTCATCACGTTATGGCACGAACAATAAAAGATGTAGTTTGTCGCTACAAAACACTAAATGGATATCGTGTTGATCGTAAAGCTGGTTGGGATACTCATGGTTTACCTGTTGAGCTAAGCGTTGAAAAAACTCTTGGAATAACCAAAGAGGATATTGGAAAAATAATTTCGGTAAAAGAGTACAATAACACTTGTCGCAGAGAAGTGATGAAATATACTGATTTGTGGGAAGAGCTTACCGAACAGATGGGATACTGGGTTGATATGGAAAATCCATACGTTACTTACGACAACCGATATATTGAAACAGTTTGGCATTTGTTAAAAAAGCTTTTCGACAAAAATTTAATTTACAAAGGCTATACAATTCAGCCATATTCTCCGGCGGCTGGAACAGGTTTAAGTACACATGAGCTTAATCAACCTGGTTGCTACAAAGATGTAAAAGACACAACTGTAGTTTCATTATTTAAACTTGTAAAGAACAAAGACTCAGCAAAAACATATCAAGACACTGAAGATAATTTATATTTTATGGCATGGACAACAACTCCATGGACTTTACCTTCTAACACTGCTCTAGCGGTTGGACCGTCTATAAAATATTTAAAAATTAAAACATTTAATCCTTATTCGGGCAATCCTATAAGTATAATTTTATGTAAAGAAAGACTTAGTGCCTACTTTAAATCCGAAAATGAGAATCTTAGTTTTGATGATTACAAACCTGGAGATAAAAACATACCTTATCAAATTGTATCGGAATACAAAGGCACTGATTTAGAGGGTATTGAATATGAACAACTTATTAACTGGGTACAACCCAAAACACCAGCTTTTAAAGTAATTTTAGGTGATTTTGTAACAACCGAAGATGGGACAGGAATTGTACATATTGCACCTACATTTGGAGCAGATGATGCCAGAGTCGCCAAACAAGCAGGAATTCCAGCTTTAATTCTTGACGACAAAGACGGAAACCTTGTTCCGATGGTGGATAAACAAGGAAAATTCTTCGAAATTAAGGATTTACATCCCGATTTTGTAAAAAAATACGTAAATATTGAAACATACTCAGAGTTCGCAGGCAAATATGTAAAAAATGAGTATGATCCAGATGCAGGCAGCAAAGAAACAACTACTGATGTTGATATTGTTGTAATGTTAAAACTTGAAGATAAAGCATTTAAAATAGAAAAACATGTTCATAACTATCCACATTGTTGGCGTACAGACAAACCAATATTATACTATCCATTAGATTCGTGGTTTATCAAAACTACTGAGGTTAAAGATCGTTTAATTGAGTTAAACAAAACAATTAACTGGAAGCCACAAAGTACCGGTGAGGGACGTTTTGGAAAATGGTTAGAGAATCTTGTTGATTGGAATCTAAGCCGTTCACGTTTTTGGGGAACACCACTACCTATTTGGAGTACCGAAGATGGGAATGAACGTAAGTGTATAGGCTCGGTCGCTGATTTGATGGAGGAAATTAAAAAATCGGTTGATAAAGGATATATGTCTGCCGAGTTCTGGAAAGGATTTGAGTCTGGTAATTACAGCAAAGAAAATTATGAAAAAATAGACCTACATCGTCCTGATGTTGATGAGATAATTCTTGTTGCGAATGATGGCAGTAAAATGTTTAGGGAACCTGATCTTATTGATGTTTGGTTCGATTCGGGTGCAATGCCTTATGCTCAATGGCACTGGCCTTTCGAGAATAAAGATAATTTTGACAAGTTATTTCCTGCTGATTTTATTGCCGAAGGAGTTGATCAAACAAGAGGTTGGTTTTTTACACTGCACGCAATTGCTACAATGATTTCCGATTCTGTATCATATAAAAATATTATTTCGAACGGTTTGGTATTAGACAAAGATGGCAACAAAATGTCTAAAAGACTTGGTAATGCTGTTGATCCGTTTATAACTATGAACGAATATGGAGCAGATCCTCTCAGGTGGTATATGATTACAAATGCACAAGCTTGGGATAATCTTAAATTTGATGTTTCTGGAGTTGACGAAGTAAAACGCAAATTCTTTGGAACTCTTTATAATACCTATGGTTTCTTTGCTTTATACGCAAATGTGGACAACTTTAATTATAAAGACATCGAAATAGAGTTCGACAAACGACCAGAACTTGACCGCTGGATATTAAGTTTACTGAATTCTTTGATTACAGATGTAAAAAATGCTTATGAAAGCTATGAAAACACAAGAGCAGGTAGGCTAATTCAAGATTTTGTTATCGACCACCTTAGCAATTGGTACGTTAGATTAGGCAGGAAACGTTATTGGGGTGGCGAATATGATGAAGATAAAGTTTCTGCTTATCAAACTCTTTATACATGCTTAATTACAGTTGCAAAATTAGCTTCGCCAATTTCTCCATTTTACATGGATAAACTTTATCGAGATTTAAATGCTGTAACTAAAAAAGAAAATTATGAATCTGTTCATCTTTCATATTTCCCAGAAATAAATGAAACGTTTATCGATAAAATGTTGGAAGAAAGAATGCAAATGGCACAGACAATATCTTCGATGATTTTAAGTCTAAGACGTAAAGTTAGCATAAAAGTAAGACAGCCACTGCAAAAAATAATGATCCCAATTGTAAACGAAACATTTGTTGAACAAATCACTAAAACTCAACAAATAATAATGACAGAAACGAATATTAAGGAAATCGAATTTATTTCAGACTCTTCGGACATTTTGGTAAAATCTATTAAGGCAAATTTTAAAATTCTTGGTCCAAAATATGGTAAAATAATGAAACAAATTGCTGCTGCAATATCGGGAATGAGCCAAAAAGATATTGTTCAGCTTGAACAAGAAAATGAATTTAAGATATCTATACAAAATGAAAACATCAAAATTGGCCTTGAGGATGTTGAAATTATTTCTGAAGACATTCCTGGATGGCTTGTTACCAACGAAGGCAAAATAACTGTTGCACTTGACATAAACATAAGCCCAGAACTAATTGAAGAAGGTATTGCACGCGAATTTGTAAACAGAATTCAAAATATCAGAAAAGATTCTGGATTTGACGTTACTGATAAAATAAGCATTACCATCCTGTCACACAAGGACTTAAACGATGCTATTAACAACTACAACGATTTTATCTGTTCTCAAACATTAGGTAATTCGATAGAAATAGTAGAAAAAACAGAACAAAATAATTCTGTTACCGTACAAGTTAATAATTTTGAGACAGAATTAGTAATTAAAAAATGCAATAATTAAATATAAAAGACATGAATGCAGAAGAAAAAATTAGATATAACAAAGAAGAGCTACAAGAATTTAAAGATCTTATTCTAAAGAAACTGGAAAAAGCTCAAAAAGATTATGAACTTTATAAAAGTTTACTTAGTCATGAGGATACCAATGATATAATGGACACTTCTCCAACATTTAAAGTGTTAGAAGAAGGTGCAAATGTGCTATCTAAAGAGGAGATTGGAAAAATTGCACAACGTCAATTGAAATTTATCAGCCACCTACAAGCGGCACTTATGAGGATTGAAACTGGAACTTATGGCGTATGTCGTGAAACGGGTAAACTTATCTCAAAAGAACGATTAAAAGCTGTACCACACGCTACTTTAAGCATGGATGCTAAAATGAATAGAAAATAAAATATTTATTTGATTTTAAAAGTAGGGCTTTTTTATAAAGCCCTTTTTTATTTAAATTTTAAAAAAAATGTTTAGTTTTGAGCTATGAAAAACAAAGTTTTCAGATATTATATGTTGTCTTTTCTATGTGCTATTAGTTTTCTGATTATATCATCATGTGTGAACTCCGAAGAATATGAAAAAATGAAAAAGGAGTTTCGAGATGTTGAATACACAAATAATTTTGAAAGTTTTGACAGTATTTATGCACAAATACCAAATTATTCTGAAGTAAGTAGAACTATTTCTATTATGCATGCAGAGTTTAATGAAGACATTCTTTTACCTCACGAGTCGGCGGGATTATATCAAAATACAAAACAAACTGCATTTGCAATGGGCATGTATATTGCTGATTTAGGT
Organism: Bacteroidales bacterium; assembly: GCA_028701945.1. Lineage (GTDB taxonomy): Bacteria > Bacteroidota > Bacteroidia > Bacteroidales > ML635J-15 > Bact-19. Next base: position 976 of record JAQVPT010000074.1, on the reverse strand, counting down.
TATGTAAGGCATTTTGAAAGAGTTCAATTTTGCATGGATTATTTAGAGGCAGTGAATACCCTTGCACAAAAACTTGCAGTAGGGTCAAAAGAAATCAATTCAGTTGTTCCATTAGTTGAAGAAAACTTAAACAATCGACAAGAGCTTTTTAGAATAACCGATAGTTTGCTAAACGCAGGTAATATAATGCTAGCCTCTAACGAAAAATACGGACTAAGTGCATTAGTGCTAAGCGGATTGTGGACAGAAAGTCTATACATCGGACTGGCTTCAGAAGCGAACAATAATTCAGAAATTATAAAAGACGCAATAGAAAAACACTTTTTAATCTTAGTGGAAATTAACAAACTTTTCGATTGTCTTCAAGACGATTCAAGCATATCAGAAATTAAAACACATCTTAAATCTATACAAAAAAAAGGTCCTACTTCTGAGAACCTTTTAAAAGATATTTTAATACTTAGGGATTGTCAAACAATCAACTAATTCCTTAGAAAAAATTATTGTGTTTTATTATTTTGCTACTTTACTACCGTCGTAGGCCCACTTAATATAAGTTGATCCCCACGCAAAGCCTGCACCAAAAGTTGCAATAATTATATTATCACCAGGTTTTAAATCGTGTTCATATTCCCAAAGACAAAGCGGAATAGTTGCGGATGTTGTATTACCATATTTTGCAATTGTAAGCATAACGCGTTCTTTGGGTATGCCCATACGTCTCGCTGTTGCTTCAATAATTCTCATATTCGCTTGATGCGGCACCAAGTATTTAAGAGTTTCCGCTGTCAAATTATATCTTTCCATCATTCGAACCGAAACATCAGACATATTTGAAACCGCAGCTTTAAACACAGGCTGTCCTTCTTGATAAATAAAGTGCTGACGACGAAGGATAGATTAAAAAGTAGCAGGACGCAAAGAGCCAACAGCAACATGATGTAAATGTTATCTTCCCGAACCATCTACATGCATA
>JAQVPT010000320.1 GCA_028701945.1 Bacteroidales bacterium | reverse complement strand
CTAAACAATATTGCAAATCAACAGCACTGCAGTATTAGTAAGCACGAAATTTGCGGTGATTTTATAATTGGAATTGATGAGGTTAATAAATATGTGTTTTTTCTTAAAAACTTAAATGAAAAAGTAGTTGAACAATGCGTAAACCTTGCTGAAATAAGAAACTGTAAGATTAAAAATACGGCAAGAACAGTTGCTAATCAAAGTGTTATTGATAAGCTAGAATTGAGTTTTATTCCAATTGATAAAAACAAGAAAGAAATCGCATTGGAGTTTTTTAATACTGATATTAACATGCAGCTTGGTCAAGAACTTCGATCAGTTGAGCAATGGTCTAATTTTATTAACGACTATCTAAAAATTAAATAGTTGCTAAGACTAGTTATAAAATAAAGCCCTGTGAAGTCTTCACAGGGCTTCTTTGTTTAGTCAAGTATTGAATGTAAAAGAAACACCATAGTGTGAAGTTTATTTATGGGTAGTTTGGTTTGGAGAGTAATTGTGATGTAAATGTATTAAAAATAGACTGTAAAGTTTATTATAAATTTTGTGTCAAATTAATGTTTATTTTTGCAGCATAATTATTATTAATGAGCAAATTACATCTGCTATCAAAAACTGTTTCTGAATACTCCAGACGCAAAATTTCTCTTCTTTGTATCTCGATATTTTCTGGAATTTAATCCCTATGTTTTTTGTGGGGGAATTCTAAATTTTAAATATGCGTAATACAATTATAATGGATTCATTCGATTTATATCTTAATAGTTTGAATAATAAAAATAGGCTTGATTTTGCTGAATTTCAGGGGGTTAACTGGATTAATTTTTATCGTGATATTTCACTGATAGAAGAAAGAAACGCCCTTGTTTTGGAAAGTAATAGCAATTCACTTTTTAAAAATACAAAGCCTTATTATCGGTCAATTTCGCCAGGCTGTAAAATTTGTGGTGAAGGTAAGTGGTCGTGTTTATTCATTACGAATAAGTGTAATGCTAGTTGTTTTTATTGTCCTGCTTCGCAAGACCAAGATGCAATTCCGACAACACAAAGTCTTGCTTTTCCATCGCCAGAGGAGTATGCTGAGTATGTGAAGTTTTTTGGTTTTAAAGGCGTTGCTTTTAGTGGGGGAGAACCTTTGCTGTTTTTTGATAAAACTCTTGCATATTTAAAAGCTGTTCGCAAAATTTGTCCCGACGTATATATCTGGATTTATACAAATGGGATTTTGGCTGATAAGGAGAAAATGACAAAACTCGTTGAGGCTGGACTTAATGAAATCCGATTTGATATAGGTGCAACGGATTATAATATTGATAAAATAAAGTTTGCATCTGGAGTGATACCAAATATTACAGTTGAGATACCTGCAGTTCCTGAAAAAACAGAATTACTTCAGATGCTTTTAAAACAATTAGAATCTGTAGGAGTAACAAATCTTAATTTACATCAACTTAGGCTTACTGAATATAATGCTCCACGTTTGTTAAAACACAATTACACGTATGTTAATGCTGAAAGGCCAATTGTGCTTGAGTCTGAAATTAGTGCTCTAAGGATTTTGAAATATGCCAAAGAAAATTTGATGAATATTGGAGTGAATTATTGCTCGTTTTTTTATAAATATAGGTTCCAAAAAGCTGGTTTTCGTAAAATACTTGCTAATGGAGCAGATGTAAACCCAAATGATGTTACCGAAAATGGTTTTATTCGCAAAATTGAAGATAATAAATTAGAATATAATACTTTTTCTATTTCGCATACTCCAAATGAGAATTCAAAAATATTAAATATTGGAAATGGAAAATACTTTTTGAAAACGGAAAAGACAGGCTTTAAAATCGATTTTGACGATGATATAAAGAGTTTTTTGTCAGAGGTTAAATCAGATAAATTATTAAAAATCCCAATCGATGATGAGAAGTTCCAGATTTATAGTAAAGAGTGTATCGAAAAAGGATTGCGAGAGATTTAATTGTGATTTTGTAATCCAGTGATCCTGTATCATCATATCTTTACTTCGATTGTTCAAGTGAAACTGTGATTCTGTTTTACGTATTCTTTGTGCTCTTTGCAGTTAAGAGGTATTTGAAATTTACCGCAATGTTCGCTAGGCTTTTACAACGAACACAAGCTATTATTTTTATTCTTGACTTTTTTTCAGCCGGTTCGAAGTGATGAAAACCAAGGCGTCCGCCAGCTGGCGGAGCGACTGTTTTCAATACGAGAGTAACGCAGAAATAAGCATAGCGATTCATGAATACTCATAATATTTTAAATATTTATGAGTAATTTGGCGTTTTTTTGCAAAGACTAATTATAATAAAAATGATGTGTTAAGCGTTGATAGTGGGAAATGACTTTAAAAATAAAGTATTAAATTCGTTTCATTTTAAAAGGACGACATACTAATTTTTGATAAAGTTGAGTTCCCTGTAATTATTTATTTATGTGGTAAGCGAACTGACCACATTAACTGTTCGCAAAAATGTATAGTGATTTTGAAAACAAAATTGTTGGCATTATTTTTATTGTTTTTTTGTATTAAAACATTTAGCAACGAAAAGCATACTGTTAGTGGTTATATTACTGACTTTGAAACAGGTGAAGAATTAATTGGAGTTAATATTTCAGTTAATTCAGCTGGTTTAGGTACAACTTCAAATTCTTATGGGTTTTATTCGCTGACTTTAAAAGAAGAAAATTATGTTTTAAGTTTTAGCCTTCTTGGCTATTCTAATTATGAAATAAAACTAAATTTCACAAATGACACATTAATAAATATCAAACTTGAGAGGAGTGTACTTATTTTAAATGAAGTAACTATCTCTGGTGAGAAATTAAAGGCAGTTGAAAGTAATTATAAAACAATCTCAATTCAGGAGATTAAAATGTTGCCTTCGGTATTTGGTGAACATGATATTATTAAAGCCATACAAATTGAACCTGGAGTTAAAAATATTGGCGATGGCTCGTCGGGATTGTATATACGAGGAGGGAATAGAGATCAAAACT
>JAQVPT010000073.1 GCA_028701945.1 Bacteroidales bacterium | reverse complement strand
AGTAATTAATGGTGATACCTAGGGTTTTGCTTCTTTTCTTATCGAATTTTGTCCAATTTCTGCGATTTTCAACATACTCAAAACCACGTTTTTACACCAAAATGTCATTTTTTTGAAGGAATTAGAAAAGAACATACTCATTTTCTATAAATATCATCCTCACTGGCACAGATTATAAATCCAAGCCATCTCGAGGGAGAATATCCTTTGAATTATCAAAATAAATACACGCTTTCTAATTACTGTTTTCTCGGTTTACTCTCCGCCAGAGGCGAATCACTAGCTCGTAGCTGTGCTCTACTCGGTTATCGGTTCGCAGTTAAATGATAAAAAAATCTAACGAAAAAAATCATTTTAATAAAATTCAAATTTTAATTTAGGATTAAACTTAAATTTTGATGATATTTGTAACATAAAATGAAAAAGAATGCGAAGATCGAATACAGAACCAATAAGCGATCTAATTAAGAAAGCTATTGAACAAAATAATCTAAGTGACGGCTTAGATAAAGTGCGAGTTAAAACAATCTGGAAAGATGTTACTGGCACTTATATTTCGAATGCTACGACTGAAATTTATGTGTATTCTTCAAAATTATTTGTAAAAATTTCATCGTCAATTATTCGCAGCGAACTAATGCTAATACGCTCAGAGCTAGTAATACGAATAAATAAGGAACTAGGCAGAGAATTTATTACCGAAATAATAGTAAGATAAAATATGTGGTTAGAATTAATTCTTTTATCTTTTTATACAAACAAAAAGGCATTTATAATTCTCAAAAACTATTTTTGCTAAACCGTAAATAGTCATCACAATACGATTTGATTACCATTTTTAAGTTGAAATGTTTTACACCAAATCTTTTTAATCATATTTTTTTGTAGTTTTGCGAGACTTAAATAATATTACAATGAAAAGACCAAAAATATTGATAATATACACTGGTGGTACTATCGGAATGATAAAAAACGAAAAAGGCGTTTTGCTTCCATTTAGTTTAGAAAACTTGTTAAACGATATTCCGTTATTAAAAGACTACCCTGCTGATATTAACTCATTAGGTTTGGATAAATTAATTGATTCATCTGACGCTGATACAGATTTTTGGTTATTGCTAAATAAAATCATTACAGACAACTACGATAAATTTGATGGATTTGTTATTTTACATGGCTCAGACACGATGGCTTATACCGCCTCTGCATTAAGTTTTTTATTAGAAAACTTATCAAAGCCTGTTATTTTAACCGGCTCTCAATTACCAATCGGTCTTTTAAGAACAGATGGTCGTGAAAACATAATTGCCTCGATTGAATTAGCATGCATGCATAAAAATGGCGTACCGCTGATACAGGAAGTTTGTATTTACTTTGAAGACAATCTTTATAGAGGTAACAGAACGAATAAATTTAGTGCTGAAAATTTTGATGCTTTCATATCTCCTAATTTCCCATTATTAGCACATGTAGGTACAGAAATTAAAGTTTTTGAGGAAAACTTCTTGAAAAGCAGTATCGATTTTCTCATTTCGCACAATGAACTTTGCAATGAAGTGGCCATTATCAAATTATTTCCAGGAATACAAGTAAAAACAATTAAAGCAATTACCGAAATTATTGGATTAAAAGGTATTATTCTCGAAACTTATGGCTCGGGAAATGCACCAACTGACAAGGAAATAATTAATTGTTTCGAAGAAGCAATATCAAAAGGAATTACCATTCTTAATATTACACAATGTACAGTTGGCAAAGTACAACAAGGAAAATATGAAACTAGCACGAAACTTCGTGATATCGGAATTGTAAGTGGCGGCGATATGACCACAGAGGCAGCTTTAGCTAAACTTATGTTCCTTCTTGCTAAAAATTATTCTTTAAAAGAGTTAACTAAGCTTTTAACAATTTCTATCCGTGGCGAAATGTCTTAAAACCTTAGGAAAAATAACATAAAAAAAGCTTCCTACTTTTGCAGGGAGCTTTTTATTATATTTATTCTTTTCTTATTGAGTTAAAGCATCTAATTCTTCTTTAATTTTGCCATATTCTTCCATTTTCTGCAAACGATAATAGATAACTCTTAAAGTACCAAGCACGTTCACATTCTTTGGTTGTTGAGCATAAGCTTTTTCCAGATAAGGCAATGATTGCTCAAAATATTCATTTGATATTTTCTTAAATTTATCAAGTTTTGCAAACTCAGTAATCGGGATGTTTTTATCAGCCCAATCGAGAGTATCAACAGCAGTATTATAGTAGAAAGCACCTAAACTGTAGTTTGCATCAAAATTATCAGGTTGTAGTTCAATTGCTTTCACATATTCTCCTTGTGCTTGCTGCTTACGACCCAACTCTTCTAGTAAAGTCCCTTTAATAACGTAAAATTGAGCATCATTAGGATTTTTTTCAATTGCCATTGTTATATACTCAAATGCTTTTTCGTTTTCGCCAGTATTAACATAATAGTTAAAAGTTTCGATAACTAATACATAATTATTCTCAGGATATTTTTCAATACCGCTTTGCAATGTTTTAAGCATATTAACAGTATCTCCTGTAATTTTGTAAGCAGTAGCCTGATTCAAATACAATCCTACTTTATCTTCAGGAGTTGCACCATAGTTTAAGCTCATCAAGACTTCGTTATATTGTATTGCTTCTTCAAATTTCTCGGCTTTAAGTGCAGCCAAAGAAGCAAAATAATACAATTGAGTATCAACTTTAAAAGCTAAAGTAGAAATCTGTATTGCTTTTTCAAAATTTGAGTAAGCTTTTTCGTATTCATTTTCCTGAAAAGCATTAACCCCTTGATTTATAAAAGCATTCGACAAGGCTGGAAATCTATTCATCAAGATATCGACTAAAGCTTCGGAGTCTTCGTAATTTCTTTCGTCATTAGCTTGTAATATTTTGACAAACTTCATCAGCCCTACTTCTGTTTCAAAATCAATATTTCTATCTTCTTCTTTCACAAAGTTTAGTCTCAGTGCTTTCATGTACGCATCAAAAGATATATCAAAGCAATCATCACACAATGCACGGTATTTTGGTCTTTCGGAGATTCCAAGTTCCTGATAAACTTGTCCTTTAAAATAATAAGTTTTGTATGAATCTGCGGTTTTTGGATGGGTTTCAGCCTGATCGATGGCTTTTTTAGCATCTTCCAAAAAACCGTCTTTCAGGTAACTCCAAGCACTAGTAACTTTATTTGGCTGAGCAAAAACAGCTAAGCTCAGGCTCACAAGAATTATAAATACGCTTATTTTTTTCATAATAATTATTGTTTTAATTTAATTCTGGTTTCAAATATACAAATACTTTGCCAATCGAAAAGAAATATTTAAAATTAATTTTCCTGTTCATTATTTTCCTCACTTTCGGCATTTTTGTCATCTTGCACATTTGGTTCATTTTCATCAACAATTCCATTTTCATCAACAATTTCTTCTGGTACATAATTTTTTTCTTCAAGAGCACCATCTTCAATTTTTGCTACTGATGCAATAGAGTCGTCATCTCTAAGATTAATCAGTCGCACACCTTGTGTAGCACGTCCCATTACTCTAAGATTTTCTACTGCAAGACGCAATGTTATACCGCTTTTATTGATTATCATAAGGTGATCGTTATCAGTAACTGCTGAAATATCAATAAGTTTACCAGTTTTTTCGGTAACATTAATTGTTTTAACACCTTTACCACCCCTATTAGTTATACGGTATTCATCGATACTAGATCTTTTACCATATCCATTTTCTGAAACTACAAGAACCTCTTGATCAGGATTAACGATTATCATTCCAATCACCTGATCGCCTTTATCTAAAGTTATACCCTTTACGCCAGTAGCAGTACGTCCAATAGGTCTTACTGCATCGTGAACAAATCGAATTACTTTTCCATTAAGTGCACCTATCATAACGTTTGCAGGTGGGACACCAGGTTTATCTTCAATAATATTTGCAGTTAATAAATCATCACCTTCTCTAATATTTATAGCGTTAACGCCATTTTGACGCGGACGCGAGTATTCTCTAAGTCTAGTTTTCTTAAATATTCCGTTACGAGTACACATAACAATAAATGAATTATCGAGATACTCTTCATCTTTTAACGAAAGGATATTCATAAATGCTCTTACTTCGTCATCTGGTTCGATATTTATAAGATTTTGCATTGCACGCCCTTTGGATGTTCGACTACCTTCGGGAATTTCATAGACTTTTAGCCAGAAACATTTTCCGTTTTTAGTGAACAATAATAAAGTATTATGCATTGTCGCAACAAACATATGTTCGATAAAATCTTCTTCTCTCGTTGTAGAACCTTTTGAGCCAACTCCTCCTCTATTTTGAGCACGAAAATCAGTAAGCACAGTTCTCTTAATGTAACCTAAATGCGAAATTGTAATAACCACATCATCATCAGCATAAAAATCTTCTGGATTAAGGTCTTCGGAAGCAAAAACTATATCAGTTCTTCTTTCATCACTATATTTTGCTCTAATTTCGAGCATTTCATCTCTGATGATTTGCATTCTCAATTCAAAATTTGCAAGAATTTCCTTTAAGTGATTTATTTTATCTATCAGCTCTTGATACTCTGCTCTTAGCTTATCTTGTTCTAGACCTGTTAGCTGTCTAAGTCTCATGTCAACAATAGCTCTCGACTGGATATCAGACAATTCAAATCTTTCCATAAGTCTTTCACGAGCGACATCTGGACTAGGCGATTTTTTAATTATTTCGATTACCTCGTCAATATTATCACTGGCAATAATAAGTCCTTCGAGTATATGAGCTCTCTCTTCAGCTTTTCTAAGATCGTATTCAGTACGTTTGACAACAACTTCGTGTCTATGTTCTACAAAATTACTTATGAGTGATTTAAGATCAAGTAATTGAGGTCTTCCTTTAACTAATGCAATATTATTTATGCTAAATGAAGATTGCAATGCAGTAAACTTATAAAGTTTATTTAAGACAACATTAGCAACAGCGTCTCTTTTAATATCGATAACAATTCTCATTCCATTACGGTCAGATTCATCATTAATATTAGAGATGCCATCAATTCGTTTTTCGTTAATTAGGTCAGCAATTTTGATAATCAACTCTGCCTTATTAACCATATATGGTATTTCGGTAACAATAATTTTCTCGCGCCCATTATTTTCGACTTCTATTTCTGATTTTGAGCGAATAACAACCCTACCTCTACCAGTTTCGTAAGCTTCCCTCACCCCATCTACACCATATATAGTTCCACCAGTTGGGAAATCGGGTGCCTGAATAATATCAGAAAGACTACTAATCTCAATTTCGGGATTATCAATGTATGCAATAATAGCATCAACAGTTTGTCCAAGATTGTGAGGAGCCATATTTGTTGCCATACCAACAGCTATGCCACTTGCACCATTTAATAACAGATTAGGAAGTTTAGTAGGCATAACTGACGGTTCCTCTAGAGTATCGTCAAAGTTGAGATTAAATTTAATAGTTTCCTTATCAATATCAACTAAAATTTCATCTGCAATTTTTGTCATTCGGGCTTCCGTATAACGCATCGCAGCTGGGCTATCGCCATCAACCGAACCAAAGTTACCTTGTCCATCAACCAACGGATATCTTAAAGACCAAGATTGTGCCATACGCACCATAGCCATATATACACTTGAGTCACCATGTGGGTGATATTTACCTAATACTTCACCAACTATTCTAGCCGATTTTTTATGAGACTTATTTGAAGTTACACCAAGCTCCGACATTCCGTAAAGAATTCTCCTCTGCACTGGTTTTAAACCGTCCCTTACATCCGGCAAAGCCCTTGAAACAATAACCGACATTGAATAATCAATGTATGCCGATTTCATTTCATCTTCAATATTAATTGAAATAACTCTTGAATCTCTAATCTCTTCAGACATATCTTTATTTTTTAATTATCTATAAACCTATATTTCAATAAGTTATATTATTTTTTAAAAGTTTACTAAGATACTTATTTTGTTTCAAATAAAACACTCTTAATCATTAACTTTTCAACAAATATTGTTTATAAAAAAAACTAAACTTGAATTGAATAATTATTACGAACTAATAGGGACATAATTTGTTTTACAAATGAGAAAATTTTGTATTTTTGTAAATAAAATATATTATTAAACTATTGCACAACAAAAAAAAGGACAAAATAAAAATATGAAAAGACAATTTTCACAATCTCTTTTAGATGTAATAATGTACAGTAAAGAAGAGGCAATTCGACTGGGTAACGACTATCTTGGTCCCGAGCATCTTTTTCTAGGTATTTTAAGAAATACCAGTTGCGAAGCAGTTGACATATTAAAAGAGCTTGACATAAGCACTAGCGAGTTGAGAAAAAAAATAGAATTACACATTCGTAACATTGACAAAGAGCTCACAATTGACGATATGGATAAGGTTGTTCCAACAAAAACCACAGAAAGAATACAAAAATTCATGTACTCCGAAGCCATTTCATTAAGTAGTGATGAGATAAATACTGGACATTTACTATTAGCTATACTTAAAGTTCCTTCGAGATTCTCGCAATTATTAGACGAGTTTAATATCGAATACGATATGGTTAAAATGACTATGGAAATGGACGTTTTTACTGGCTCTATCGGCTCTGATGATGATGATGATGATGACGACGATGATATCAAAGGCAGCTCGTCATACGGGACATCTTCATCTGACCCTGGATCAACTCGCCGACAATCTTCAAAACTAAAAACAGACACTCCTGTATTAGATAGCTTTGGCGTTGATTTAACAAAAGCGGTTGAAGAAGGAAAGCTCGACCCGATTGTTGGACGAGATACTGAAATTGAAAGAATATCTCAAATTTTATCACGCCGAAAAAAGAACAATCCTGTATTAATTGGAGAACCTGGCGTTGGAAAATCAGCTATCGTCGAAGGTCTTGCTGAAAGAATTATCAGCAAAAAAGTATCTCATTTATTGTTCGACAAACGCGTCATAACTCTCGATATGGCATCGATAGTTGCAGGAACGAAATATCGCGGACAATTTGAAGAAAGAATGAAAGCGATAATTGATGAACTTATTAAGGCAACAGATGTCATTCTTTTTATTGATGAAATACACACAATCGTTGGTGCAGGTGGTACTACTGGCTCTTTAGATGCAGCAAACATGTTAAAACCTGCACTTGCAAGAGGCGAAATCCAATGTATTGGGGCAACAACTCTTGATGAGTATCGTCAAAATATCGAAAAAGACGGAGCTCTTGAAAGACGCTTTCAAAAAGTAATGGTTGAAGCTACTGGTCAAGACGAAACTATTCAGATATTACAAAAAATTAAGACAAAATACGAAGATCATCATAAAGTAACTTTTACCGACAAAGCAATCGAAGCTTGTGTAAAACTCACAATGCGCTATATTAGCGATCGTGCACTTCCAGATAAAGCAATTGATGCTCTTGACGAAGCTGGTTCTAGAGTTCACATCTCAACCGCCTCTGTGCCAAATAAAATCATAAAATTAGAAGAGGAATTACAACATTCTCGTGCTGCAAAATTACAGGCTGTTAAAGACCAACAATTCGAGAAAGCTGCCTCAATGCGTGACAAAGAAAGAGGACTCGAAAACTCAATTGAGCTAGCAAAAGACCAGTGGCTAAAAGAAATTGGTGAGAAACGCGAAATTGTAGATGAAGATAATATTGCAGAAGTTGTTGCCATGATGACTGGCGTACCTGTTAGACGTATTGCCCAAACTGAAGGAAATCGTCTGCTGCAAATGGATAAAGAAATGGCAAATAGTGTTGTCGGACAAGATGAAGCCATTAAGAAAGTAGTGCAAGCTATTCAACGAAACCGTGCAGGTCTAAAAGATCCAAACAAACCTATTGGAACATTTATTTTCCTAGGTCCTACTGGTGTTGGTAAAACCCAACTTGCTAAAGTTCTCGCACAATATTTGTTTGACTCCCAAGATGCTCTTATAAGAATAGATATGAGCGAATATATGGAGAAATTTTCTGTATCTAGATTAGTTGGAGCCCCTCCAGGATATGTTGGGTATGAAGAAGGCGGACAACTAACTGAAAAAGTAAGACGTAAACCCTACTCTGTTATTTTACTTGACGAAATCGAAAAAGCTCACCCAGATGTTTTCCATATATTACTTCAGGTTTTAGACGAAGGAAGACTTACCGACAGTATTGGAAGAAGAATAGACTTCAGAAACTCAATTGTAATTATGACATCAAATATCGGAACACGACAATTGTCAGAATACGGTAAAGGAGTTGGGTTTGAAACTACTGCAAAAAAATCTTCTCAAGAAGCAAATGCAAAAGGGATTATCGAAAGTGCACTTAAAAAAGCTTTTGCTCCCGAGTTTCTAAACCGAATTGACGATGTTGTATTATTTAACTCTTTATCCCAAGAAGATATTTTCAAGATTATCGATATCGAATTAAAGGGCTTGTACCAACGAGTTAATGAGCTTGGATATGATATTAAAATTAGTACAGCAGCAAAAAAATATATCGCAGAAAAAGGTTTTGATCCAAAATTTGGTGCCAGACCTCTCCAACGTGCTCTACAAAAACATGTCGAAGATGCTATGGCAGAAACAATTATTAAAGCTGAAATTAAACAAGGTGATACAATAAGTGTTGGGTTTAACGAAAAAACTGGTATTACAATAAAAATACTAAAAACTGACAAGGAAAGAAAATCTGACAAAGCTGATACACCAGACAAACCCATCAAAAAGAAGTAGGGTTTTTCTTAGTACATGACAAAAATTATTAATCAATTATAAACTAATCACTTATTAACAATTCACCATTAATAAGCAATGCTAAAAGCCTTGTTTAAAACTCTACCATTTAGCACATTAGGTATTTTTCTGTTTTTGTTTATAAACTCAAATGAGTAAGGGAGACATAAAACTTTTGCTCACAAGTATTGGTTTTCGAGTAACTCGAAAACCAGATTGTGAGCAAGCTATTAGCTGAATTTTGCATCTCGAAAAACAACAAAATATCTTCGCCAATTCTGCATGCTTTACAATTTGACAAACACTTAGGGCGATGTTCCTTAACCAATATTTTTCATAAAGGTATTTTTGAATAGGCTATTAACAAACTTATCAACACTGTTAATAACTTTATCTCAAAAACTGTATTTTTATAATACTAATCAAACAAAATTACAGTTTAAATTTATTAGGTTTGTATTATTCTAATTTAATCAAAATAAAAAACTATGAAAAGTGTTAAAATTATTTATTGGGCGGCGGGAATTGCTTTAGCTGCAACAATCACAATTGTGGTAATAAGCATGTTTAATCAAAGCAAAGATTTTAAAACTTCTAATCCTGAGCTATTCAAAGATTATATTAAAGCATACACAAGTAATGTAATCTCAAAAAATGACGTGATTGCGGTTCAGTTTACAGATGAGTTTATGAAATCTGTTAAAGATAAAAAGACTTCCTCTGTAATTAAGATATATCCGAAAACTGCTGGAAAAATAGAATGGAAAGAGAATAATATTTTAGAATTTAAGCCAGACAAACCTCTTACCTCAGGCACGGAGTATTTTGCTGTTGTTGATTTAGATAAAATCTCAAATAAGGTAAACAACGACACAAAAGAATTTATTTTTAGAGTTCACACCAAGCATCAGATAATAAATTTAAATATCGAAAAACTTGTAAGCACCGACCGAAAAGAATTTAAAACTCAAGACCTTACTGCAAAAATAGTTTTAAACGATAGTGAGGACAAAGATTTGCTTTTTAAATGCTTTAAAGTTGAAGTTGACGGGAAAAATATAGATTTTGAAATTGAAAAGTCGAACGATACAGAGTATTTGCTCAATATCAGGAATATCGAAAGAACAAATCATGAAAAAACTCTAGTTATAAATTATAATGGAACAGAAATCGGGTCGAAAAGTAGTGGAGAGATTGAGTTTGAGATTCCACCATTTAACGAGTTTAAGATATTATGTGTCAAAGTTCATCAGTTTCCAGAACAATATGTTCAACTAATATTTTCTGATCCTATTAAAGAAGACCAACTTCTAAGTGGAATTATTGATATTGTCGATGTTGAAAATTTAAAATATATTGTTGTTGATAATAATGTCAAAATAATACCATCCGAACGCCTTGAAAACACATACGAATTGCGGATAAATTCTGGTGTTAAAAATATAAATGGAAAACGCCTTGACAAAAGCGAATCACAACAAATCAATTTTAAAATGTATAAGCCTGAGTTAAATGCTGACGAAGATGGCGTAATTTTACCGGGACATACTGAAGGACAAGTAATATCATTTAAAGCTGTAAATATCAAAGCTGTTGATGTAAGAGTCCTAAAAATCTACGAAAACAATATTCTTCAATTTTTACAGGAGAATAACCTAAACGGCTCTTACGAACTTAATAGAGTATCAAAAGTAATTAAAACAGAAACGATTAGCCTCGAAGAAACAGATATAGAAAACTTTAGCGTCTGGAACACATTTTATCTTAATCTTTCTGATATTATTGAGCCTGATCCTGGAGCGATTTATCGCATAGAAATTGGGTTTAGAAAGGAAAACGCAATATATCCATGTAATACTAGCGAAGAACAAATTGCGACTATTAATAGTGGTATGGATAAACTAATTGCCGATAACGAATGGTCGTGGTTTACCAATTATACTTATTCAGATTCTTATGAAGATTACTACTCTGATGACTACTATTATGATGAATACTATTATGAAGACGATTATTACGACTACGGAAATTCTTACAATTCTTATGATGATCCTTGCAACAAAAATTATTATGGTTATCGCAGAGCAATAAGTTTTAATATTCTTGCTTCTGACATTGGTATGATTGCTAAAATTGGCAAAGACAAGTTAGTACATGCTTTTATTACCGATCTTAAAACAACTGCTTATATAAAAGGTGCACAAGTTGATGTATATAATTATCAACAACAAATAATTGGAAGTGCGAGCACAGACAGTGAAGGAAAAGCGACAGTTAAATTAGATAAAAAAGAAAAGCCATATTTTATAGTTGCGACATACGACCAACATAAGTCTTATCTTAAAATTGAAGAATATGGTTCGTTATCAACAAGCGAATTTGATGTAAATGGCAGTTATATGCAAGATGGAAGTCGTGCTTTCATTTATACTGAACGAGGTGTTTGGCGTCCGGGTGATTCAATTTATGTCGGCTTTATATTAAATGAGCTAATAGACCCTGTTCCAGTTGGTCATCCAATAGTTCTTGAAGTTAGAAATCCTAAAAATCAAGAAGTATATCGCGAAGTACAAAATAAAAATGAAAAAGGCTTTCATATATTCAAATTCAAAACTGAATTAAACGACCCAACAGGTTATTATAATGCAACATTCACCGTTGGTGGCAAAGTTTTCAGCAAATCGCTAATGGTTGAAACTATACGCCCAAATCGTTTGAGTGTCTCGCTTGACTTAGATAAAGAATATCTAACTGGAGACGGCAGTGTAAATGCAACTATTACAGCAAGATGGTTGCACGGAGCAGTTGCTGCAGACCTTGCAGCAGATGTAACAATGACATTAGAGCAAACATACTCACCATTTAAAGATTATGAAGAGTATAGTTTTTATAATCAAGTTAGTTCTTTTGACTTTAATACACTTACACTATTTACAGGAAAAACAGATGAAAACGGAGAAGTCAAAACAAATGTTAGATTCGACAAATTGAATAAAGCTCCTGGAGTATTAAAAGCATTCTTAGTAACTAAAGTTTATGAAAAAGGAGGTAATTTTAGCATTGGCGAAAAGAGTGTGAATTATTATCCCTATAAAACTTTTGTGGGTATTGCTATGGCAGATAGAAATAAATATTCATACTCCTATCCTATTGACCAAGAATTAAATATTAACATTGTTACCCTAGATCGCGACCAAAACCTCACAAAAGATAATCGAGAATTAGAAGTATCCATTTATATGCTCGAATACTCGTGGTGGTATGATTATCAGTATGACGGAGCAGATTATATCTCGGCAAACTACAATAATGCAATAAGTAGAAGTACAGAAAACTGTAAGAACGGTAAAGCGACTGCAA
>JAQVPT010000072.1 GCA_028701945.1 Bacteroidales bacterium | reverse complement strand
CTATACACACAGGTAAATCAGGTAAAGAAACTTCATATAATAACAAATTAAACTACAATACAGATTTAATTAAAAATGTTGAAACAGATGTTGCAAACTGGGCAGAAGAACAAGAGGAAGAAATCGAAAAAATGCGGGAAATGAATAATTATCGAAAAGAATTTGTAGGTAATGTATCTCATGAATTAAAAACACCTGTCTTCAACATACAGGGATATACTTTAACTTTACTAGAAGGTGGTTTAGAAGATAAGAGTATCAATAAAAAATATCTAATAAAGATAGAAAAGAACATTAACCGAATGATTAATATTATAAATGACCTAGATGCAATAACAAAACTAGAGTCTGGAGAATTGACATTGCGTTTACAAAATTTTGACCCTATAATCCTTTGCGAAGATATTATTGAGACACTCGAAGAAATTTCATCAGCAAAAAACATCAATATTCAAATTGTTAAACATTATGATAAATCGTTCATGATTAATGCCGACAAAGAGTTTATACGTCAAGCAATCTCAAATTTACTTATAAATGCCATAAACTATAACAACGATAACGGATTTGTCAAAATAGAGCTTTTCGAAATGGACAATAATATTATAATTGAAATTATCGACAATGGCATAGGAATTCCCACTAAAGAACTTTCGAGAGTTTTTGAAAGATTTTACAGAGTTGATAAAAGCAGATCATTAAATTCGGGAGGTTCGGGATTGGGACTTGCAATAGTAAAACACATTATCGAAGCTCACGGACAAACAGTAAATATTCGCAGTAACCCAGAAATAGGAACAACAATTACATTTACTGTTAAAAAAGGATAAAAATTAACCAGTATAATAATTCCATAATTAATAAATTTTATACCTGTAAGCCCAAAATCTATTAAAGTTTTATCCAAAAAAATATTATTATACATGCTTTTAAAAACAAATAATGCTTATATTTGCATTATTATAAATAAATTTGTTTATTTTACAATTGTAAATAAAGGAAAAATTATGAAAAAATCATTTTTAATCGCACTTGCATTTTTTGCACTAGGTTCTCTCATATTTACTTCATGTAATACTGATGAGATAGGACCAAAATTATATTGGAAAAATTCTGTTGGGGATTACGTACAAAGTGGAGATACCACAATTTTACACTACACAAAGTATGTTGATCCTGGCGTTTATGCGGAAGATAATGTATCTAAAGAAAGTAATATAATTGTAGAAAATGATGCCGCTACAGTATTTAGTCGATATACTACCAGCGAAGGTTATTTACGAAGAGCGGGAGATTATACAATAACATACACCGCTACCGATGAAGCTGGAAATAAATCTGAATATCTTCGTAATATCAGCATCAAAAATATTGCCGACCCATTTGTTCAATCTTATACGACAAAAAGAAACTCTATGCATTTAAACGACGATACAACATATAATTCCAATGTAGCAACCGATAATAATATCCCTGGACGCTTAAGGTTTCCAAAAGTATATGCACATACATGGGACGGTGAAAAAACATATTTTAGAGTAAATGCTGATTTATATGATCCCGATAACTTATCTTCGACTTTTTCTGAAACAATTAGTTTTATGGGAACATCAACCGATAAAGACACGCCTTTCTTTAAAGACTACAATTACACACAAGGTTTTGATAGAGCATTGCGTTTTGAAATGCTAAAAATTGATGCTCAAACATATACAGATAGTACTGGAACTCATTCAGTAATAATCAAAGGTGTTACTTATCACGAAGGTAATAAAGAATATCCATTATCACGAATTGAGTATCTCGCTAATTCAACAACTATTACCAAAATTGTTCTCGAATTAAACGTTACTAAAAATGGGATTCCAGACAGAGTAACTGAAACATACATACCTAAGTATGACTAAGGGTTTGTCAAATAATAAATCATTTAGAATTGACGAAAATATTTTGTTGTTTTTCGAGACGCAAAATTAAGCTAATAGCTTGCGTCTCTTTGCAAATTTTGCAACAATGAAAAACAGCAAAAGAGTAAGTCAAAATGACTGATTTATTGTTTGACAATCCCTAAGATAAGATTATAAGAATACAATAAAAAAGACAGTGAGATTTTCGCTGTCTTTTTTTTATTCCGACATCTTATCCGCAAACAAATTAATACATTTTATCTATTATCAAAAGAAAACATCACGAATAACACAAAGAAGAAATAAAAAGCGGTCAACCATATTGGCTTCGCCGAGCTAAAGATTCAGGCATCAACAAATCTCATACCGATTACTATTCACCGATTACTGTTTACCGATTACCGATTACTCAATCCCCTCTAAATTTCGTATTACCTCCTCAATATTTCCTGTTGGTCTATCTGCATTTGAGTTAATAATATTCCCTTGTTTGTCAAGTAAAATAAAGCGTGGGATTCCCGTAATTTTGAAATAGTTGCAAAGTTCATTATTCCAACCACCTGCATATAGCTGGATGCCTTGCATATTCTGAGTTTGAAGCATATTTGTCCAGTCAGCTCGGTTTTCATCTACGGAGATTCCAATAATCACAATGTTTTTGCCGCTAAACTTTTGTTTCAAACTTTCCAATGCTGGGATCTCTCTTTTACAAGGACCACACCACGATGCCCAAACGTCAATATAAACATATTTGCCTCTAAAATCGCTCAAACTGTGGATGTTGCCTTCAATATCAGGAAAAGACCAGTTAACAGATGCTTGTCCTTTAGCGAGTTTGTTGTATTCTGAAAATATCTTGTTTAGTTCAGTAAGTTGGTCTTTATTGGTTGCCATATCTTTGTAAACTGAATAAATGTCAGAGACACTCTCGGCACCATAATATGAAATAAAATCTTTTATGAAATTGTAATATACATATTCTCTAACTGTATTTTCGATAAAAAGATTATCTATTTTGGCAAAATAAAATTCCGCATATTCTGTCGCAGAAGCAAACTCGACTTTTTGGCCTTTTAAGTCATGGGTGATTAGATATGGAACATAGTTTTGAACAAATGGCTTAAATTCAGTTAATTGCAACATTTTGGGATTATTTATGTCAATACTTCCCGTTAAATTGTCAAGTATTATTTCTAGTTCATCAATGTTTTTATCCGCAGAAATTAATGGAGTGTAATATGTTAAAAGAAGAGTTCCCATGAGTAAGTTTAACCTTTCTGGTTCTAATTTTACAAACTCCAGATATTTTTCAGTATTGTCTTTTGCAAAACTCTCAAATCTTGTTTGCATTTTACTAAAAAGCTCATCTAAAGAAGCTAAAAAGACATTGTACTCTGCTGCATAAAGGAAGTTCTCACTATTAATTCCTGCATTCTGCATTGTTTTGCTTTGCTCAGCCAAGTAATTGTTTACAGTTTCGTCGCTTCCCGAAAAATTAAGTGTGTTAAAAAAATCTGAAGCATTTGCATTGAGTTTAATATCTGATTTCGGTAAACAATATATGGTGGCTTGGTTTCGCCCGCTGATAAATGATATTACTGTCGGATTAGATAACATTAATTTTGCAGTAAATTCACCATTCTCATTTATTTTTATTGAATCTGTAATGGAATTGTATAACAAATAAACATAAGGCTCTTTGTTGTTTTCAATCTTCCCCGAAATAGTTGTCAGGTTTTCATCTGTTTCTGTCTCTTTTTTGTCAGTTTTAGGATTACAAGCAATGAAAATGGTTGCGATTACTAAAATTATTATCCAAAATTTTTTCATAATTGTTTTGTTTTTTGATTGAACAAAGTTAGTAATATTTTTTATTTATAGTTCAAACATAGGGTTTCTGTAAAAAAAGATAACCGTAAAGTTCGTAAAAAAAGGAGAAAACCACAAGGGACACAAGGAGAAGGAAACCACAAGGGACACAAGGAAAAAGTAACCGTAAAGTTCGCAAAAAAAGGAGAAAACCACAAGGGACACAAGGAGAAGGAAACCACAAGGGACACAAGGAAAAAGTAACCGCAAAGTTCGGAAAGAAAAAGAAAAGGAAACCGCAAAGTTCGCAAAGAAGACGCAAAGGACACAAGGAGAAGTCTCTGCGAAAACTCTCTGCGGTTCTCTGCGTTTTTCTTCCTTTTTGTGTTTTTCTTTGCGGCTCTCTGCGTTTTTTTTTCATACACTCTGCGGTTCTCTGCGTTTAAAATTTTATACCTCCGAACTTTTCGTATCTAAAAAAGTTTATTAAATTTGACTTATTTTATAACCCTGGTTTTGGAGATACTTAACCACATAACTGAACTAAAGAAAATACTACTATGAAAAAAACTTTTCTGATTATTGTTTCTTTTTTGCTTATAAACTTGTCTTTTGCACAAAAAACAGAAGCTTATAAAATCTTTAATTCTAAAGGAAAATCCGTTAGTGTTGATAAAATGCTTAAAGGATTAGAGAAATACGATATTGTTTTATTCGGTGAATTTCATAATAATCCTATTTCGCATTGGTTAGAATACGAAGTTGGTTTTTATTTGTCCGAAAAACATGATGTGAGTTTTGGTGCAGAAATGTTTGAGGCTGATAATCAGACAGACCTAAGCAGGTATTTGAAAAATGAGATTGACAAGGAAGCCTTCGATACTTTGGTCAGATTATGGCCGAATTATGAAACCGATTATTCGCAGTTGATATTTTTGGCAAAAAGGATAAATGCCGATTTCATTGCAACAAATATCCCAAGACGATACGCAAGTATGGTACATAAAGGAGGTTTTGAGTCTTTGGATACTTTGCCAGATAATGAAAAAACTTGGATAGCCCCTTTACCAGTAGAATACGATCCTGAATTACCTGGGTATAAAAAAATGATGAGTATGATGATGGGACACAGCTCGCCTAATCTCCCTAAAGCTCAGGCAATTAAAGATGCGACTATGGCTCATTTTATTCTCAAAAACTATAAGTCTGGATATAAATTTATTCATTATAACGGTGCATATCATTCTGATAATTATGAAGGAATTGGTTGGTATCTTAGGCTAAAAGCACCTGAATTAAAAGTTGTTACAATCAGCACTGTAACTCAAAAAGATGTTAATAAACTTTACGATGACAATGTTGGTATTGCAGATTTTATTATTGTTGTAGATTCAAATATGACAACAAGTTATTAGAAATTTAAACGATTAAAACGATTGCGTAACGCTGTTATTTGATTTTTGCAAATACTGCAAAAAAACAACACCCCATCCCGGAGGTGTTGTCGCCTATATCTTCAAAAACCTAAGGAATTAAAAGATTATACTTTTTCCAATATTACTTGTGCAATTTTCTCAAAAGATTCCATTGGGATTTTATTTGATTGATTAAAAACGCTTTTGCCTAATTCCGCCGCTGCACCAACTTCGGCAACTAATGGAACTTGACCAATCAAATCGCATCTACATTCATCGGCAAGTTTTTTTCCGCCACCTTGACCAAAAATGAAATATTTTTCATCAGGATGTTCAACAGGAGTAAACCAGCTCATATTTTCGATAACACCTAGTATTGGCACTTGTAAATCAGGGTTTATAAACATTGATGCAGCTTTTCGAGCATCATTAACAGCCACTTCTTGTGGTGTTGTAACAATAATTGCACCTGCTAAAGGCACTTTTTGCATTGTAGTTAACTGTATATCGCCAGTTCCAGGAGGGAAATCAACCAACAAATAATCGATCTCACCCCAAACGGTATTTTCAAATAATTCTGTTATCGCACTGGCTGCTTTAGGGCCTCTCCAAATCAAACCCTGTGAAGGCTCAACAAAAAAACCAATTGACATAATCTTTACACCATATTTTTCAATTGGTGTCATATAGTCTTTTTCATCAATAACCTCTAGTTTTGGTTTTTGATCTTCAATGCCAAACATTTTTGGAATCGAAGGTCCATAAATATCAGCATCCACCAATCCAACTTTGTATCCGTTACGAGCTAATGCAATAGCAAGGTTCACAGATACTGTTGATTTACCAACTCCGCCTTTACCGGATGCAATTACAATTACATTTTTTACTGCCGGCAAGTTAATTTTATCAAATAATCCCATAATTTAAGTATTAATAATTTATTATTTATTTTGTGTTGTAATTATTCATTTTGCAAATTTAGTATTCAATTCCAGATCTTGCTTTAACACCTTCATTATAATAATGTTTAATTTCTTTCATCTCAGTAATTAAATCAGCATAAGCATATAAACTTTCAGGAGCATTTCTTCCTGTAAGAACTAATTCAAGATGTTGGTTTTTTGATTTTATTAGCTCAACAACTTCTTCATACGAAATCAGATTATAGTGCATTGCTATAAAAATCTCATCAAGAATAACTAAGTCATATTTATTGGATGTTGTAATGCTTTTAACTTCTTCAAATCCCTTTTTTGCAGCTAGAATATCGTCTTCAACTGGCTCGTTTTCGATAAAGCAATCTCTACCAAATTGTTTTAGTTCGATGCTCTCATGTTTTTTTATTGAGTCCAGTTCTGCGTAGTGCATTCCTTTAACAAATTGAGCAATAAAAATACGTTTGTTACGACCAGCCGACCTTAGAGCTAATCCTAGAGCGGCAGTTGTTTTGCCTTTGCCGTTACCAGTATAAAAGTGAACCATTCCTTTATTATTGGGCATAATTTTTTAATCTATTTAACGCGTTTAATAAATCAATATGTATTTCAGAATCTTTAAGGTGCTCGGGTATTGTTTTACAATTTACCATTGCCTTAACGATTTCTGTATTAAACGGGATTTTCGCTAATAATTCGATATCCAAAGTTTTGCAATAATCTTCAATCTTATTAGCCATTTCAATATTAATATCAAACTTATTAATAATTACCCATGTTTTCAGATTAAATCCTTTTGACATTTCTAAAGTTCTTTCCATATCGTGAATC
>JAQVPT010000071.1 GCA_028701945.1 Bacteroidales bacterium | reverse complement strand
TTAACACTATCCAAAAAAGTAAAATTTAATTCGCGTGTAACTAAAACTATGGTAGCAATAAGAGCGGAAAACAAGAAAACAGTTTGCAAAGTATCAGTCCAAATTATAGTTTTTATTCCTCCTTTATATGTGTATAGCCAAATTAATAAGATTGTGATTAAAACAGTAGCCCAAAATGGAACCGATAATTGTTGAAAAATTGATATTTGCAATACGTGAGCTACAACATAAAGCCTTGCGGCTGAACCTATGGTGCGAGACAGTAAAAAGAAAGATGCTCCCGTTTTGTATGATGCCTTACCAAAACGCTTTTCTAAATAAGTATAAATTGAAGTTAAGTTGAGTCTATAATAAAGCGGTAACAACACATGAGCTATTACCAAATAACCAAGCACAAAACCCATAACCATTTGAATATAAGTCATTTGCGTAGTTTGCACCCAACCTGGAACAGAAATAAAAGTAACACCAGATATTGAAGAACCTAACATCCCAATTGCCACTATATACCATCTTGATTGCCTGTTTCCAAGAAAAAAGCCATCGTTATTTACATTTCGCGAAGTAAAAAATGAAATTATCAGCAGTACACCAAAGTACGAAAGCACTATTATTAAAATTACGAGAGGGCTCATTCTTTTTTTTGCAATATTCATAATAAAATTGTGTTTGAACAAGAATTATTGCAAAAAGTTTTCATACATTTATTGTTGAAATGTTCGGGTTTTCCATTATTTTTACACAAAATGAAAAAAATGAAAAAAATTGTCGCAATTACCGTGATTATTCTACTATTAAGCCCCACTAGCCTAATGTTGTTTGCTCAAAAAACCAAATCAATTAGTCCTAGTTTGCTTTTTAGCCTAAATAAAGTCGATACCACAGCTTTATATTACGGGAAATTAAACGATAGTGTTTATTACATTAAATTCGACAAGGTAGAAGATAAATATGCCGAAGGATTTTTCTTCGTTTCCAGTAACGATGTTTTTGCAAAAAAACATAAGTTTGAAATTTTCAAAAAAAGGAAATCATATATCTTAAACTTTGACGAGCAGAGTTTAGAAATTAAACCAGATTTTATTTTTACAGACAAGAAAATCATAGGTAAATACGGAGTAAACAAAAAATTCATAAAGATTTTTAAAAACTATAAATGGAGTAGTTATTTTGAATTTAGAACTCACAGCAGCGACGAACTTGTAACGTATCCAGCACGCTATAAAGAAAAAATCTTTGATGTGAACGTAATAGATGATGTATATTATGGTACTGCCAAAGGTTATTGGGACTCTTACCTTACCGAAAGCTCATCATACATAAAAATAATCGAAAATGGAGTTTTGTCGAGTGTGTCGAAAAAGAATTTGGATTTGGGGATGGATATTTATATGCCTGTTGGCGACACTCTAAAATCAAGACCTCTAATTATGTTCATACATGGTGGGGGATTCTATATCGGTGATAAAAAGACCGAAGCTATGGTTGAGTGGTGTAAATATTTTGCTTCACGCGGATATGTCACAGCTTCATTAAATTATCGCTTGGGGTTTAAACCTGTTGGTCCCTCGGTCGAAAGAGCTGGTTATCGTGCTTTGCAAGATGCACATGCAGCAATGAGATATTTAATCAGAAACAATCAGAAATATGGCATTAATACAAATATGATTTTTGTTGGAGGATCGAGTGCTGGAGCGATAACTGCTCTAAATATTGCATTTATGAGAAATAAAAACAGACCTAAAAGCACCTATAATTCGCTTTTTTATGATGACCAAGGGAACATAGAATCTTCAACTAACGAAATCAACGACAAATTCAATGTTGCAGCAGTTATTAATATGTGGGGAGCAGTAAATGATCTCGAAATTCTTAAAAATTCGCAAACCTCCATCATTTCTTTTCATGGCGATGCCGACCAAGTTGTCCCAATTAATCACGACTATCCTTTTAAAGATATACAAGGCAACTTCAGCTCAGTAATTCTTAATAAAATGTATGGCTCATTACTAATCCATATTGCTGCTAAAGAAATAGGAATTAGAGAAAAACTGCATGTTTTTGAAAATGCTGGACATAGTTTAAATGTTGATGTAGATAATAATTTGAATGAGAATTTTAATTTTATTAGCGAAAATGTTAAAGATTTTCTTTATGCTGAACTTGTGCCTATTGAATGTAAAATAATAAGTAATCCGCCAACACCATTTCAAAGAGCAATGCCTTATTATAAAACAACTTGTGACGAGTATCGCGATATATATTGGAGTATAAAAGGAGGTATTATCACTGGCAAAAAAAATAATATGGTAAAAGTCATTTGGTTTCGTGATGAAATCGAACATAAACTAATAGTTTCTGGTTCATACTCGAATGGTGCAGCATTTTATGACAAATACGAATTTTAGTAAATATGAATTATAACGGAAAATCCAGTAAATTACTCGATGACGCAATTTCGCAGTTTTCAACTCTGCCAGGAATAGGAAAAAAAACTGCCACACGATTTGCTTTATTTTTATTACGAAAATCCGAGACAGATGTAACAAATTTTGTTAATGCTGTTCAAAAAATGAAACAGGAAACAAAATTTTGTGAAATATGTAATAATATTTCTGATAACGAAATTTGTACTATCTGCACCGATAACTCTCGTGACAAATCTATTGTTTGTGTTGTGGAGGGGATTCACGATGTTATGGCTATTGAGTCAACCTCGCAATACAGCGGACTTTATCACGTGCTGGGAGGTGTTATTTCGCCAATGGATGGCATCGGACCTAACGAATTAAATATTGCACCACTTATACAACGAATCAATTCAGGAAGCATTAAAGAAATAATTCTTGCATTACCAACCACCATGGAAGGAGATACTACAAATTTTTATATAAACCGTAAAATTTCCAATCCTGATATTACTGTTACTTTGCTAGCACGGGGCGTTGCAATCGGAGACGAATTGCAATTTACTGACGAAATAACTTTGGGACAATCAATACTCAACCGAAAACCTTTTAACAGTTAGGGATTGTCAATTAGAGTAATTAATTAGTTTTTTTGCCTTGATCTTTTGCTTTTTTACGATATGTATTGTAAAACACATAAGTAATGCCTTGAATACTGATAATTTTTATATATTTTTGAACAACTAAAAATTACAGACATGCTAGATAAATTAGATTCTTTATTATCAAGAAATATGGCTGGAGCAAAACGTTCAGCTATTCGTGAAATTCTCAAACTTACTCAGAATCCTGAGGTTATTTCTTTTGCTGGCGGACTGCCAGCGGAAAAGTCATTCCCTGTTGAAGATATTAAGGTTTGCATGAATGAAGTTTTGGATACTGCTGGAACTAAAGCTCTACAATATGGAACAACTGAAGGCTGCGTCGAACTTCGCGAACAATTAGTAAAACATTACAAATCGCAAGGAGTTAACATAGGAATTAATAATATTATGATAACTACCTCCTCTCAACAAGGTCTCGACCTAACTGGAAAAATATTTATTAATCAAGGAGAAAAAGTTATTTGTGGACTTCCCTCCTATCTTGGTGGACTTTCAGCTTTCAGAGCTTATGGAGGTACTCCAGTTGGGATAAAGTTTGATAAAGATGGGATGTGCCCGATAGAGCTTGAAAAAACTCTTACAAAAATGGCAGCCGAAAACGACCTTCCAAAATTCATATATTTAATTCCAGATTTTCAAAATCCTGCTGGAATAACTTATCCCGAATCTAGAAGACGCAAATTATTAGAAATAGCTGAAAAATATAATCTTCTCGTAATCGAAGACAGTCCATATCGTGAATTGCGTTTTGACGGAAAAGAACAGAAAATGATGTTCGACATGGATAAGTCCAATAGAGTAATTGTTCTAGGAACATTCTCAAAAATTCTTGCCCCTGGGTTTAGAATAGGTTGGATAATTGCTCACGAAAATATTATTGAGAAATATGTTACAGCAAAACAATCAACTGACTTATGCACACCTGCGATCTTACAAATGGCAGTCGCAAAATATATGGAAAAAGGACTTTTGCTGAAAAACCTAAAAATAACAATTGACATGTATCGCATAAAAAGAGATATGATGTTGGATTGTTTTAGAAAATATATGCCTGAAGGAATTACTTGGACTGAACCAGAAGGTGGGCTGTTCTTATTTCTAAACCTACCCGAAGGAATGGATGCCGAAGATCTTTTTAAAATCGCAATTAAGAATAATGTTGCATTCGTTATTGGTAAAGTATTCCACTGCGATGGTAGCGGAATTAATACAATGCGACTTAATTTTTCTTTCCCAACTCACGAGCAAATTGAAATTGGTGTTAAGCGATTGGCTGATGCTATCAAAGAAATGTTGGGATAGTAATCGGTGAACAACAATACATGATTAATAATTATTATTGTCCGATAAAAAGACACATTAAGGTCAAATAGAAAGAATATCTCGTCCCTACGGGACTTGTAAAAAGCTGATAGTTTAGGTTTTACCTATACGATGTCCCTACGGGACAGACCCCGTCAGGGGTCAAATGTTGGTAAAATAAAACTAAGCTAATAATACAAAAAGTCCCATAGGGACGATATATTTCAAGCCTTACATGATTTTTTTGTATTTTATCGGACAACAATGATTATTAATAACAAATTCTAAGTACATGACAAAAATTTAACAATATCTATTTCTGTTTGATATTTCACAATCTGCTTTTCTCGTTACTGCCACAATTTGGTTTTCGACCACAATCTGGTTTTCGAGTAACTAGAAAACCAATACTTGTGAGCAAAAGTTTGATTTCACCCTTACTCCTTTGGGTTTATAACCAAAAATAGAAAAATATCTAACATACTGAATGCCAGGGTTTTATGCAAGACTTTTAGCATTGCTTATTAATCATGAATTGTTAATAAGTGATTAGTTTATAATTGATTAATAATTTTTGTCATGCACTAAGGTAATTTGTAGAAAAAAAAAACAGAAGTGTTTATGTCCTACGGACAAAATAGGGAGTGAATTGTTGTTTTTTATTGACATTGAAGTCCTACGGACTACAAAACAAAAATTGTATGCTAAAGTTTTAGATTTGTAAACTGTTTCTTTTGTCCGTAGGACATATATGTCAATAAAACAACATACTCCTTAGAAAACTTTGCCCGTAGGGCATAAACTTGTGAGTAAAAGTTTTATTTCTCCCTTACTCCTTTGGGTTTATAACCAAAAATAAAAAAAAACACCTAACGTGCTGAATGGTAAACTTTTATGCAAGGCTTTTAGCATTGCTTATTAATGATGGATTGCTAATAAATGATTAGTGTTTAATTGATTAATAATTTTTGTCATGTACTAAGTAACGAGTTATAAAAAAACCTGTGAGAAATACTCCCAGGCTTTTTTATAACTATAATTCAGGATTTCGTTTAGCCTTCGATTTCTGAACCCAAATTCCAATAAACATGGCAATAGTAGCAACAACTGTTGCGGGCACAAATGCAATTTTAAGTATTCCACTATTATTACTAATAAAACCATAAGCAAACATTGCAGTAATTACGATAGTTCCAGATAATATACTTAAAAATGCCGCATATTTATATTTGTAAACATCCTTTTTAATTAAAGCAAGAAAAGTTATCGGTGTAAAAATAATATTAAGCGTAATCCCTGCAATAAAGAGTTCTACGATATCAGCTAAATAAAGTGCCATTCCTAAAGCTGCTGCACCAAACACAACTACAGCAATCCTCACGCGTTTAAAAACTTTATCTTTAGGTATATCTTTATCTTTGTATGAAGTAAAATCTCGTACCGCAGTCATTGCTACAATATTTAAGAAACTGTCAGCAGAAGACATTAAAGCAGCAAGTAATCCGACTACTGCAAAACCGAGAAAAATTGCGTTAGTATTATTTTCAAGAAATAAATGAGTGGCATGATTCGGGTCAATATCTGGCCCAAAATCTACACGTAAAGCCATTCCGACAAGTGGGAAAATTATATAAAAAGGCAACATTGCAAATCCACTTATTACACTATTACGTTTAGCAATTTTTTCGCTACCAGCAGCTAATGTACGCTGCCAAATATCCATTCGAGTTAGCACCGATGGACTTAAAAGTAAAGGTAAACCTATTAAAAAGATTAGTCCTTCGTGAGTCCCATTAAGAAAACTTGAAGGAAGCTGTTTTAAGTTTTCAAACGCAGCAGTATCAGACCATACACCAGGTACAAATATTGCAAAAATCATTATAATAATGATTACGAATTGAATTGTATCAGTGATAATGACTCCGGATAAACCTGCGAAAGCGGTATAAACAATCACAACAAGAAAAGAGATTGCAGCCGCCCAAACATATCCGACATCAAAAGCATAATGCAACAAAGTAGCCATTCCGACAAATTGTGCAGCAGTAAGAAAAAAGAATATTATGATATTAATTCCGCTAATCAAGCCCGAAAAAGCCTTAGGAAAAGTAGAAAGTTTATGGTTTTTAAGAAATGCTTTATTAAGAAATTCGGCAAAGGAATATATATTCTGTTCTGCACCAATTTTTCTGATACGAGCAGCAAAAAAATAGAGAATAAAAAAGCCTATCACATAAGACACTCCTATCGCAATAGCGGCAAATCCAGATGCATATCCCATAGCTATTAAGCCCATACTAACTCCGCCACCAACAAAAGTCGCAAGTGTTGTAAAAACTAAAGGCAATAGCTTTGTTTTTCTGTTGTTTATAAGGTATCCTTCAAAGTCCTTTTTCTTAACATATTTTAATGTCAAAACGACTAAAAGTATTGTGTAAATCGAAATCCAAAATACAAACCAATTCATAATGCCATTTTTTTTGACAAATATAAAAAAATCAGCGTTTAAAATTACGAGTAATAAATTTTTATTAATCTAAATTTTAAACGCTGACATTTAGTTTTACAACTTTCTATGTCTTTTTTCTTCCTCCAGTTCTTGGACCTCTAGAATAGCCAGCTTTTGGCTTATCTGATCCGTAACTTTTCTTATAGCCATGTTCAGATTTATCTGGTCTTGATGACCTTGAGCCACCAGTGCTACGCTTTTGTTCGCCAGTCTTAACTTCTATTTTAAGCCTCTTGCCCTCATAACGTCTATTATTAAAAGCTTTTAACACTTTATCTTCTAATCGAGCATCTACCTCAAAAAACGTAAACCCTTTTAGTATCTCAATTTTTCCAATTTCGGCACCAGCAAGACTATCATCGTTGTTGATAATCTCCATAAGTTTGAATTTAGTAAGATCGTCTTTCTCGCCTATAGTGAGGAAAAATTTTGTAAACTTATATCCTTTTTTCTCAAACCTATTATCATCTTTCTCCCTAGCTGATTTTTCAGAAATATTCAAATCAGGTGCATTCTTATAGTACTTTAAAAATCTGTTAAATTCGACAGAAACGAATCTTTTCAATAGATCTTCACGACTAGCCAGCTTAATTTTTCGTAAATTTCTGGTAAGAAATCTTCAATCTGATTATCAATTGTTTCGATTTGCTCAATTTTGCTAATCATATTCATTAGCTGTTTATGACAAATTTCCTCACCACCTGGCACATCTTTTTTATTAATAGGTTTTTGAAGGACTTTTTGGATTTCGCGAACTTTATGTAATTCTTTCGAATGAACTATTGAAACTGAAACTCCTTTTTTTCCGGCTCGTCCAGTTCTACCAGAACGGTGAATATATATTTCACGTTCGTCTGGCAAATTATAATTGATGATATGCGTCAAATCATTAACATCAATTCCCCTTGCAGCAACATCAGTAGCCACCAATATTTGTAAATGTCTTGATCTAAACCTACTCATCACATGATCTCGCTGTGCTTGCGATAAATCTCCATGTAAAGAATCCGCATTATAACCATCCTGTATAAGTTTGTCAGCAACTTCTTGCGTCTCTCTTCGTGTACGACAAAACACTATTCCAAAAATGTCAGGATTAATATCAGCAATACGTTTAAGAGCAAGATATCTATTTTTCGCATTAACTAAATAGTAAAAGTGCTCTACATCATCAGCTCCTGAGTTTTTTGTCCCTACAGAAATTTCTTCAGGATTATTCATATAATTTAATGCAATATTTCTGATTTCTTTTGGCATTGTAGCCGAAAAAAGTAGAGTTTGCTTTTCTTTTGGAGTAGTTTCCAAGATAGAATCCATATCCTCTTTAAAACCCATATTAAGCATTTCGTCAGCTTCGTCGAGTACTAAAAATTTAATTTGATCTATTTTTAAAATTCTACGTTTCAACAAATCAAGTACTCTACCAGGTGTTCCAACTATAATATGACTACCTTTTTTTAAGTCTCGAATTTGATTATCGATGCTTGCTCCACCATAAACGGCAGTAACTCTTATCTCAGGCAGATACTTGGCATAGCCCATCATATCCTTAGAAATCTGCATACATAATTCTCTCGTAGGAGACAAAATAATACACTGTGTAAATTTATTTCTAGAATCAATTTGCTCTAAAATAGGCAATCCAAATGCAGCGGTTTTTCCTGTTCCTGTTTGCGCAAGCCCAACAAGGTCTTGATTTGTATTAAGTAAATGTGGAATCGTTTTTTCCTGGATTGGTGTCGGATTTACATATCCGAGTTCTTTGATAGCAGATAAAATATTAGTGCTTAAATCAAAATTTTCAAATGTTAACATATATTTATTCAGTAAAGTAATTTATTTAGGGGTGCAAAGGTACAATTAGTTTTTCACTTAACGACTGATAATTACTTAATTATGTAATAATATAGCGTTTTTATTTATTTATACTCCAAGTATCGTCAGCCATAGCCCAAAATTCACCATTTCAGTTATCTAAAATAGAAAAACCTATCATAGAGATTTCTTAGCTAGCAATAAACACAGTTTTTGGCAAACATAAACAGGGTAAACGCATCCTTTTATTGCAAAAAGTCTTTTGTCATGATTTTTGGTTTGCTAAAGCTCCAAAAACTCATGCCAAAAGAGATTGTATTCCAGATTTTAACCTTTCAGGCTTGGAAAATTTATTCAATTAGTAGTGCTTGTAGCACGATAAAAGTATGAGTTTGCCCTGAACACATAAATAAAGCGACAAACTATAAGACTTTTTTATTACTTTTGCAAAAAAAATACTAATGGGAAACATTGTAGCAATAGTAGGAAGACCAAATGTCGGCAAATCAACTTTTTTTAATCGTTTAGTTGAACGTCGCGAAGCAATCGTTGACAACGAAAGCGGTGTTACACGCGATCGAATATATGGTCATTCTGTATGGAACGGTAAAAAATTCTCTGTTGTTGATACGGGCGGCTTTGTTAATAACTCAAAAGATATTTTTGAGCAAGAAATAGCCAAACAAGTAATGATAGCCATTGATGAAGCTGACGTAATAGTTTTTGTCCTTGACGTAGAATTGGGAATCACAGATTTAGACCAAGCTGTTGCAGGGGTACTTCGCAAATCAAAAAAACCAGTTTTCGTAGCTGTGAATAAAGTTGATAATAATGCTCGCATTAGTGACAGTTATGAATTCTATAACCTTGGATTAGGCGAAGTATTTTGTATTTCGGCAATGACTGGCTCTGGGACTGGAGATATTCTGGATGCAGTTGCTGAGGTTTTATCATACGAAGAACCACCCGAAGAAGATGGTCTCCCACGAATAACAATTGTTGGTCGTCCAAATGTTGGAAAATCATCATTAACAAATGTATTAATAGGTGAAGAGAGAAACATTGTAACAGATATCGCTGGAACAACCCGCGACTCAATAAATACACGATATAGTAAATTTGGATTCGACTTCATGTTAGTTGATACAGCAGGAGTAAGAAGAAAAAACAGAGTTAGCGAAGATCTAGAGTTTTATTCAGTAATGCGTGCAATTAGAGCTATTGAGCATTCGGATGTTTGTGTACTTATGATTGACGCAAGCATTGGCTTTGAATCACAAGATCAAAATATACTTAACCTTATCCGCAAAAACAAAAAGGGAATTGTCATAGTTGTTAACAAATGGGATCTTATCGAAAAATCGACAAATTCCGTTAAAGAATTTACAAAACAAATAATGGACAAAATAGCTCCCTTTAACGACATCCCAATAATATTTGTATCAGTCCTTAATAAGCAACGCATTCATAATGTTATCGAAACTGCTCTAAAAGTTTACGAAAGTCGCTCACAAAGAATCTCCACAGGCGTATTAAATGATGTAATGCTGGAGGCTATCGAAGCGTACGCTCCGCCAATAATAAAAGGAAAGAGAGTCAGAATAAAATATGTAACACAACTACCGACACACACACCAGTTTTTGCTTTCTTTTCAAATCTACCTCAATACGTTAGAGAACCTTACAAAAGGTATCTTGAAAATAAACTTCGAGAAAATTTTGATTTCAAAGGTGTGCCAATAACACTTGTGTTTAGAGACAAAGGTTAAAGTGTGGTGTAGAAGTTCAAAGGTCTATTCAAACTCATCACGATAAGTTAAGTAATTTCTCCACTTTTCAATGCATGCCTGCATATCTTCAGGTAAATCAGAGTCATAAAACACGTTTCCTTCGCTTAGGGGATGGACAAAACCAAGTGATTTTGCGTGTAAGGCTTGTCTTGGCAATATTTTAAAACAATTCTCAACAAATTGCTTATATTTTGTAAAAGTAGTTCCTTTAAGTATTTTATCTCCACCATATTCGGCATCATTGAACAATGGATGCCCAATGTGTTTCATGTGCACTCGAATTTGGTGAGTTCGTCCAGTTTCTAAGCGACATTCCACAAGATTAACATAACCTAATCTTTCCAAAACTTTATAATGAGTAATTGCTTCTTTTCCGTATTCGCCATCAGGAAACACATCCATAATCTTTCTATTTTTAAGATTACGGCCGACATGTCCAGTAATAGTGCCAGATTCTTCGGGAAGATTCCCACAAACCAAAGCAGTAAAGAACGTTTACAAGAATGATCGTAGAATTGCTTTGCTAATTTATTTAAAGCAATCTCCGACTTTGCAACCACAAGTAATCCCGATGTGTTTTTATCTATCCGATGTACTAATCCTGGCCGCACTTCTTTTCCCGTAAACATTGGTAAATCTTTAAACCGATACGCTAAGGCATTTACCAAAGTACCATCATGATGCCCATAACTGGGATGCACAACCATGCCTGGTTTCTTGTTTACTATAACATAGTGGTCATCCTCATAAACAATATCTAATGGAATATCCTGAGCGACAAGTTCGTTATCAGTTTTTGGATAGCCAAGCACAATACTCACAACATCGCCTGGTTTAACCTTATAACTATTTTTAGCTGGATTCTGATTTACAAGGATATTTCCTGCATCCGCAGCATTCTGAATTCTGTTTCGTGATGTAGAAGCCAATCGACAAACTAAATATTTATCGAGTCGCATAGGTTTTTGCCCACATTCAATTTCTAAACGATGATGTTCATAAAGTTCAGATTGTTCAAATTCTTCATTTTGTTCAACATTTTCGATATCTTCTTGCATCATTTATTTAAGAATAAGGAGTTTTTTTGTTTTAAAATTACTAATTTCAGAGACCGGACGAATAAAATATGTCCCCTGTTCAAGGTCGCCGACAAAAATACTCTCTCGACTATTAAATTGACGCACTAGCCTACCAGTGGCATCATAAATTTGCACAAAATTTGGTGGAATTTCAGAAATAATTTTCACATAATCAGATGTCGGATTAGGATAAACATCAAAATCTGATTTTACTATTTCTGGCTTAAATACCGCCCGAGAATTAGCATATCCAAAAACTGGTCTAACCATCATAGAACCAATATATGCAGATGCTTGCCACTCTCCCGACACATTATAAAAAACTTTAGACCCAGCATCATTATTAAGGTCATAACCACAATTTAACATATCGTCAGTTGTTTTTATCCAACCGATATAAAAAGTTGTATCTACATAAAGACATGTATCAAGAGAATAATACAAAAATCCATTTACCTCATCACTATAATAAGGTTTCACACCAATTTTTTGAAAAATCGTATCTCCTGGTATTCCATTATCATCATTCCATATTGTAAGGTAAAAATATTTTCTACTTGCTTCATTTAATGTTTGATTAAAATAAATGTAAACACCTTTTAAAGTATCAGCTTTTAGAGGCGTAAACTTACAAGCC